>CAZBCO010000310.1:0-3895 GCA_964490295.1 uncultured Planctomycetota bacterium | reverse complement strand
CGCCAAGCTGCGGGCCGCGTTCGAGGCCGGGGCCGATTGCATCGTCATCGGCCATTGGCATACGCCCGAACTCCGGGAGGAGGCCTTCGGCCTGCCCGGCAAAACCCTGGTGATGCTCGGCGAACGCAGCGCTTCCGGCGCGAGCTATGCCGAGCTTCTCGGAGAGACTATCCAACTCAAGTCCTTCCCCGGCTGATCCCCCACACTGTTTCAGGAGATGTATTGTGTCGTCGAAGATGCTGCACGTAACTGCCGAGATGTTCCGCACCCCGTTGAAGCCCTTCGCCATGCTGCCGGAGTTCCAGGCCCTGCACGACAACCCCCAAGCCTTCGCCCGCCGGCGGGCCGCCCGGAAGATGCTGGCCGCTTGCCGGCAGACGGCCGAGGCGGCCGGCGCCATCCCGCAGCTCACCTACACCATGAGCCGGGAGTTTTTCCGCAGCGGTTCACGGTTGAATTTCGACAAGGCCTATCATCAGAAGCGGCACGAGTTGACGGCGGTCGCGCTGCTCGCCCTCCTGCAGGACGAGAGCCGGTGGATTGACCGCGTCCACGACTACCTCTGGAGCATCTGCGAGGAGAGCCAGTGGGTTCCCCCGGAACACATCGGCAGCTTCCCGATCGACCTCTTTTCCTCGGAGACCGGCTTCGCCCTGGCGGAGATCATTCAGCTCCTTGGCGACCGGCTGGACACCCAGGTCGTCGAGCGGGTTCGGACCGAGCTGGAGCGGCGGCTGATGGCCCCTTACCTGGAGCGGGATTACGACTGGCAGGACGGGCACAGCAACTGGACCGGCGTTTGCGAGGGAGCGGTCGGCTGTGTCTTCCTGCACACCGAGCCGAATCCCGTCCGGCTGGCCAAGGCCGTCAACCGCGTACTGGCCGGGCTGGAGAAGTTCCGCGAGCTGGCCTTCATGCCGGACGGCGGATCGACCGAGGGCATTGGCTACTGGCAATACGGCCTCGCCAACGCCGTCGCCTTCGGCGAGATGTTGTGCGCCCGGACGCGGGGACAGGTGGACTACCTGGCCCACGAGAAGTTCCGGGCCATCGCCCGATACCCGATGGCCTCGCTGGTCGCGCCGGGTATGCACCTCAGTTGTTCCGACAGCCACGGGCACGCGTCGTTCTATCCCTATCTGATCGTCCGGCTGGCCGAGCGCACCGGCTGCAAGGAGCTGTTGTCGATGCTCCATCAGGGCTCCGTCGCGTTGGGCAACCATCGCTTCCCCTGGGCGCTCCGCACCCTGTTGTGGTGGGACGGCCGGACGCACAAGCCGCCGAAGATCGACGACCACGTCCTCCCGGACACCGGCCTGGTGCGGCTGGTCGCGCCGCGCCGCAAGCTGACGGTGATGCTCAAGGGGGGTCACAACGCCGAGAACCACAACCACAACGACGTGGGCAGCGTCGCGGTGTACGCCGACGGCGAGCCGCTGCTTTGCGACATCGGCGCCGGGCTGTATGACGACAAGTATTTCGGCCCGTTGCGCTACGAGAACCCCGTCTGCAACTCCTTCGGCCACAGCGTCCCCCGCATCGACGAGGTCTTGCAGGGGGCGGGCCGGGAGCATGCCGGGCAGATCACCGCCTTTGACACCACCGGCGGTGTGAAGCACGGTGAGGTCGAGTTCGCATCGGCCTACCCGGTCAAGGGGCTTCGCAGCCTGCACCGCTCGGTCACGGTCAACGCCAGCGGGTCGGCGTCGGACATTGTCCTCCGCGACCGGTTCGCCTGGTCCGGGCGTCGGCGCTTGCCGGTGGAGGAGGCGTTCATCACCTGGTGCCCGGTCACGGTGCGCGGCCGCACCGCGCTCCTCCGGGGCCGGCACCACGAGCTGCGCCTGGCTATCGTCGAACCGGCCGGAGCGAGCTTCACCGTCGAGAAGCTCCCGGTGATGCTCGCGAACGCGGCCGAGCCGACCACCCTCCGGCGCCTGGTCTGCACCCTCTCGCCCGGCGCGACCGTCTTCACGATGGAGCTGCGCGTCGAGCCGAAAAAATAGCCGCTTTCGCGTCGCCGCGCCCTTGACAGCCGCGAAATGGCCCGTTAGTATATTAGAAGATGCTAATAGGCGGAGGTGGGATGATGCAGGGTGGGGTGCCGACGGCGGAGCTGTTCGGGGCGTTGGCCTCGGAGCCGAGGCTGCGGATTCTGGAGCTGCTGCGGGGCCGGGCGCTGTGTGTCGGGGCGTTGGCCGCGCGGCTGGACCTGTCGCCCAGCGCGGTGTCGCAACACCTGCGCATCCTGCGCAACGTCGGGCTGGTCGCGGCCGATAAGCGCGGGCAGTTCGTGCATTATGTGCTGGACCAGAAGGCTCTCGACCGTTGGCGTAAGACGGCCGAGGCGGTCCTGTCTGACCCGAAGACTCAAGGAGGTCGATGATGTGTGATTCCAAGCAGTGTTGTCAGAAGCCGGAACACCTGAAGGACAAGCCGGAAGCCTGCTCGGCGGAGCAGATTCGCAAGTGCCACGGCGACGCGGCGAAGCACCCCTGCGTCTCCGACAAGCAGGAGAAATGACACCGTGGAGAGCGAACGCCCGGCGGCTTCCTCCGCCGGCCCCCCGGCCATCGAGGTCGCCGGCCTGACGCGGCGCTAGGCCGCCTCGTCTATCGGGCGAAGGGCGCGGCGTGCTTGCCGAGGTGCGAGGCGAGCACCGCGTAGTGGGCCTCCTCGTGCGACTCCAGCACCTGATAGACGCGGTCGCGGAAGCGGTAGCCGCCGTCCGCGGTCGGGGTGGTGAGCACCGAGCCGAAGGTCACGTGCAGCACCTGGCGGGCGTCGAATTGATCGAGCACCGAGGGCAGGGCCTCGTCGGACAGCGTTTCGGGCCGGGCCACCTTGGCCGGGTCCGCCGAGACGTGATAGGTTGCCCGATCCTCGGCCCAGCGCTCCAACGCGAAGTCCAGAATTTCCCGGAACAGCGCGACGTCCACCTGGGCAATGGCCCGCAATGCTTCGAGGTAGCTGGTGCCCGCGGTCTTGACATGCACCAGCCCGCCCGCGATGCGCGCCGCGACCGCGTAGACGCTGAACTTATCGGAGCCGGAGTGGATGCTGATCTTGTACGGCCCCAGCGTCCGGGCGATGGCCACGTGCCGGCGGAAGGTGCGCTCCAGCTCGTCGGCGTCGCCGAGGTAGTCCACGCCCTTCTCGAAGCGCCCGACGAAGCGCGGCGCGAGGCTGACGGGCCGCACACCGAGCCGCTGCAGCTCGCGGGCCACGTAGTAGTGCTCCAGGGGCGAGGTCGGCGACTCGGTCTCGTCGACGGACATCTCCAGCTCGAAGGGCCGGTCGCCCATCACCGAGGCGATATGGCGTTGCATCGCGGCGGTGTGCGCCACGGCCGCCCCGTATTTCACCACGGCGCGGGCCAGAGCTTCGGGCGGGCATTCCAGGCGATCCCCGTCCAGATCAAACGCCTTGCCCGCAAAGGCCGCCTGCGTGTCGGCCGGCGTGGTCTCCAGCGCCGCCCAGGGCACCTCGGCCAGCGCGGCGTCGAGCGCGGCGGCGTCCATCGTATCGGCGGCGTCGTTCACATGGTCGCCGGGGTCGATGGTGAACATGGTGAAGCCCGCTGCGGCGGTGAGGTCCACGTCCGCCGGGGTCTTGAGGTGGTCGGCGTCCGAGCCGAACCCGCCGCGCCAGCCCTCCTGCAAGACGCCCCAGGTCGCGGCGTCCATCACCGCATCGGCGGTGCGATGGGTGCGCGTCATCTCGCGGATGGATTGCTGCGCGAGGAAGGGCGCGACCCCGGTACCGCGGATGGCCCGGATGTGCCCCGGCGTCGCCAGGCCCAGCCGGTCGCCCAGCCCCAGCGAGGTCTTCAGGCCGACCAGCGACGGGGCCAGGAACGGCAGCTCGGCCCGCAGCGCGGCGGCGTTCTCGTGCG
>CAZBCO010000309.1:0-7543 GCA_964490295.1 uncultured Planctomycetota bacterium | reverse complement strand
CGCTGAGCGCAAACGATTTCACCATCGACGACTGGGGCCATCTCTATCTGCGGGCCGGCGGCATTATCGGACGTTATGATCTGGACTCGATGCGCGAGGTGCCCTTCGATTACGGTGAAGAACGGCGAGGGGTCAAGGGAACCTTTGGTGAGCGATCCGGCAATCTGATCAGCGCCTTGGTGCTGGACGGCTCGGCTACTGGAGGCTCATCGGGCGGCCACTGGTGGCAGTCGGGCATGCGAGTCAACTCCCTCGGCGACTTGGTCGTCGGCTGGGGCATCGGCAAAGACCGGGCCAACATTCAGCGTATCTACCCCGGCCGGAGCACCGGCCGCGTCATCTCGGTATTCGACAAGCACGGCAAGCTGATCCTTCTCGATGCCTTGCAGGGCGCCCCGAACGGGTTCGGCACGCTTATCGACAACCAGCGCAACCTCTACTCTGTGTTCCAAGGGGCACGCGTTTACGGGAAGAATTCCAATGCCTTGCAGGGAACCGGCAGTCTGATGAAGTTCAAACCGGGCGAGGGCAAGTTCTTGGCCGCGCACGGCGCGGCCATTCCGCTGGGGGATCGCCCAGTGGCCGGCCTTCCCTCTGTTCAGCCCATTCAGGGCGGCCACAAGATGTATGTCGAAGGGGCCGAATGGATATTTCCAGGAGCCGGATTTGCTCCCTTCCCGGGCGATTGCCTCTGCTGGAACAGCCTCTTTGCCCTCGACCATTTCGGACGTTCCTTTGTGCCCCAGCATCTCCGCCAGCAGGTCGCCGTGCTGGATACCAACGGCAACCTGGTGGTCCAGGTCGGGCGTTACGGCAACGTGGACGATGGCGTGCCTCTGGTCGAGGATCCACGCTTCCGCTCCGAGCCGCCCCGCTCCATCGGACGCGATGAGGTCGCTCTCGCTTATCCCTGCTACGTCGGCACCCACAGCGACCGCCGCCTGTTCATCGCCGACGGCGGCAACGATTGCATCCGCAGCGTGAAAATGGGCTACCATGTCGATGTGCGTCTCCCGCTCCGGGATACGCCAGAGAAGCCGGCGGGCCTCAACCCGTAACTGTGCCGAGGCGAAAGTCACGACCGCCAAGTGCAAAAGGAAGAGTTCAGATGCGCAGAGCCGTCTTGACCAAGAACGGCATGGTGATGCGTGGGAGCGAGCGTAAACCCTACGGCGAGCGGGATATTCTGGTCGAGACCATCGGCTGTGGCATCTGTGAGGGAGACGTTGTCGAAGACAAGCCCCGGGAGGATTTGTGCGGCCGAGAATTACGGCTTGGCCACGAGGGCATCGAGCGGGTCGTGGCCGCAGATCACGTCGGCCTGATCCCGGCTCATCAGCAAACTGAATGCGACAGATGGCTTTTCGCTGGACGTCTTCACGCCTACCTGTCGTCCACACGATCACCCCCACAAGCAATTTTTATTCGCTGTTTTGTTCCTTTTTGATTGACGTGCCCAGTACACCGGGGTAGGTTATACTTCAGTTAGCTGACGTGTTGGGATAGAGGCTGCAATGATGGATAAACCGAACATCGTGTTCGCGTTTGCGGATGACTGGGGGCGGTATGCTCGGGCGTATGCGGCGGTCGAGGGGGCGGGGTCGCCCTCGGAACTGATCGAGACGCCGAACTTCGACCGGGTGGCGCGCGAGGGGGTGCTGTTCACGAACGCGCTGGTGCCGGCACCGAGTTGCACGCCGTGCCGAAGCTCGATCCTCGCCGGCCAATATTTCTGGCAGACGGGGTTGGGGGCGATCCTGTCGGGGGCGGTGTGGGACGAGTCCATCCCGACCTACCCGTTGACGCTCGAGGCCAACGGCTACCACATCGGCTACACCTATAAGGTTTGGTCGCCGGGGCGGGCGGTGAACGCTCCCTACGGCAAGGAGCGGACGCGATACGAGCCGGCGGGCAACGACTATGGCCGGTTCTCGCACGCGGCGACCGAACGCGTGGCAGAGATGGGCGTCGAGGCGGCGAAGCAGACGCTGCTGGACGAGGCGCGCGGGAACTTCGACGCGTTCCTCAATGCGCGGCCGGATGATAGGCCGTTCTGCTACTGGTGGGGCCCGACGAACACACATCGGACCTGGGAGCGCGGGTCGGGCAAGGCGCTGTGGGGCATCGAGCCCGACGACCTGAAGGGACGGCTGCCAGAGTTCCTGCCGGACGTGCACGAGATCCGCGAGGACGTGGCCGACTACCTCGGCGAGTGCATGGCCTTCGACGCGGGGCTGGGCGTGCTGCTCAATCGGCTGGAGGAGATCGGCGAACTGGACAATACACTGGTGGTGGTCAGCGGCGACCACGGCATCCCGGGCTTCCCGCGCGGCAAGTGCAATCTGTACGATATCGGGTGCGAGGTCGCGCTCGCGGCGCGCTGGCCGGGCCGCATCCCGCCGGGCCGGGTGGTCGACGACATGGTGAATCTGATGGACCTGGGGCCGACATTCCTCGACGCGGCCGACGTGCCGACGCCGGAGACGATGACCGCGCGGAGCCTGCTGCCGGTGTTGGAGAGCGACCGGGGCGGGCAGGTGGACCCGTCGCGCGACTTCGTGGTCACCGGCCGCGAGCGGCACGTGGCGACGGCACGCGAGGACGGCCTGCCGTATCCGCACCGCGCGATCCGCACGCACGACTATCTGTACATCATTAATTTCGAGCCTGACCGCTGGCCGGCGGGCGACCCGCGCGGACTGGATGACCTGACCGCAACGCCGCCGTCATACGAGGAACTGTGCAACGACACGTACATCGCCTATGCTGACCTCGACGCCAGTCCGACCAAGGCGTGGATGATCCACCACCGCGCCGAGGAAGCGGTGCAGCCGCTGTACGAGATCGGGTTCGGCAAGCGCTTGCGTGAGGAGTTGTACGACGTCCAGACCGACCCCGACCACATGAATAACCTGGCCGACGACCCCGCCCACGCCGACGTTCGCCGCGAACTCCACGACCGGCTGATGGCGGTGCTCCGCGATCAGAACGACCCCCGCGTGACCGAAACCCCCTGCCGGTTCGAGCACGCGCCCTACGCGGGCCCTGTCCAGCCGTGACGGGTCTTGCCGATTCAAGCCGCAGTCTGCATTGGTCCCGGCAGACACTTATAGACGTTTATTCTGATTGAAATGTCCGGTACACTGGGGTAGACTATACTTCAGTTGGATGAAATGTTTCGTTTTTTTTTGAGAGGTATGTGATGCAGAATATGAAACTGGGGTTTATCGGTGCCGGATTCATCGCCCATTTCCACGCCCGCGCCCTGCGGAATGTCCGAGGAGCGGAGCTGTCCGGTGTGTTTGCGATCAAGGGGGCCGACGAACTCTGCCGGTTCTCGCAGGAGCACGGCCTGGGCGATTGCAAGAGCTACGAGAGCGTGGCGGAACTGTGCCGACACTGTGACGCCGTCGCAGTGCTGGCCCCGAACCCGGTGCGCATCGAGTTGGTCGAGCAGGTCGTCGAGGCGGTGAAGGGCGGAGCCGAACTGAAGGGCCTGATCTGCGAGAAGCCTCTGGGCCGTACCGTGGCCGAGGCCAAGCGGCTGGTCGCACTAGCCCGAGAGGCCAACCTGCCCACCGCTTATTTCGAGAATCAGATTCACATGAAGGCCGTGAAAAACGCCCTCCGGCAACTGGCCCCCCAGCAGCAGGCGATGGGGCCGATCACGCTGGCCCGTAGCGCCGAGGAGCACGCCGGGCCGCACATGCCCTGGTTCTGGGACCCCACTCGCCAGGGCGGCGGTGTCCTCAGTGACATGGGCTGCCACAGCATCGCCGTCGGCTGGTATGTCCTGACGCCCGTCGGCAAGGACGTGCGCTTCCTGGAGCCGGTTGCAATGACGGCCGATTGTGCGCTGCTCAAGTGGGGCCAGCCGGCTTATTGCCGCCAACTGCTCGAACGGATGGGCGTCGATTATGCCAAGACGCCCGCCGAAGATTTCTGCACGGGAACCGTGGACTTCCGCAACCCGGAATCCGGCCAGATCGTCAAGGCCCAGTTCACCAATTCCTGGATGTACGACAAGCAGGGGCTTCGCCTGTTGATGGACGGCATAGGGCCGGGCTATGCCTTCGAGGTCAACTCGCTCCGCAGCCCGCTGGAGGTGTTCATCGGAGATGAGGCCGCCGAGGCCGTGGCCGATGCCGAAAGCGCTCTGGAAAAGGCCACCGCCAGCCGCGGGCTGTTGACCGTGCAGCCCAACGAGGCCGATCTCTACGGCTATGTCGATGAACTCGAAGACGCTGTCGCCGCCTTCCAACAGGGCCGGGACGCCCTGCTGAACTGGGACTACGGCCTTCAGATCACCCGGCTCTGCCAAGCGGGCTACCTCGCTTCCGAGAAGCGAAAAACCCTTGATCTGACCGACCCCGGTGTGGACGCGGAACTCGATACATACACCTCGCTGATCGCCCAGGGTAAGGGCGGGGAGGTCTTGTTCCGGTAACCCGCGCTTCCAAGGCTTCGGAGCCACGCGGCCTGAGCATATTCCCCCGGTTTCTCGGCTTGCTTGACAAAGGGGGCGGAGTTGTTACATTGTAAGTATTCGGGCGACAGAAGCGGCTGTGTGGCCGGTATGTCGCTCGCGGGCCTTCTCGTGTCGGAAGGCGGCAAACCTTCCGGCGCCTGATCAATGGAGAGGTTGTCATGAGTCACGATGGTCGTCAAGTGCCGGGTGCGGATATCTTCTGCGGGCCGTATTCGTTGGAAGAGCAGCGCCAGCTCGCCGAGGACGCGGGATATTGCATTGTCTCCGCTCCGGACAGCCCGAAGCCGGGCGAGCCGACCCCGAACTTCGACGAGGCGTCACGCGCCGCCGGGGCCGCCATCTTTGTCCGGGATTACAACCTGCCGATTTATCCGGAGAGCCGGATCAGCGACGAGGAGCTCCAGGCCGCCGCACAGGTCGAGGCCGCGCGCGATGAAATCGAGCCGCTCTCGTTTGCGGTGCATGCGATGGATACGCTCAGCGGGTTGACGGTCGATGTGTCGGCCCTGACCAACGCCGACGGGGCGCAACTTCCCCCGGTCCAGGTGCAGGTGTTGGAGCCGGCCTATGTCCGCGACCCCTTCCGGCGCGAGCACAAAGAGGCCTTGCTGAGCCATCTGCGGCTCTGGCCCAACGCTCCGGTCGATGTGCCCGCCGGGCAGAATCGCCAGTTCTGGGTTAACGTGACCGTGCCGCCGGAAACCGAGCCGGGCGAGTATCAGGGGCTGATTCGCGCCCAGGCCACCGGCCGCCCCGCCGTCACCCGCGAGGTCACCGTCCGGGTGCGTCCCTATATTTTGCCGGAGCCGGAGAACTTCTTCCACGGGGCGTTCATGACGCTGCGCCCCTTCCGGCCCGACCGCGAGACCCTCGCCGATTTCAAGCGGCACGGGATCGATGCGATGCTCTGGTTCTATTCCGAATCTGCGTGGACCATTTATCGTCAAGGCGACTCCATCGTCCAATATTTTCATCCCATCGTGCATGTGATTGATGATGCGGTGGCGGTGGGGATGAAGGGGCCGATCGTGATCGCGCTCGGCGACGATACCGTGGGCTATTATGAACGGCGTTTGTGCGAGCAGTTCGGCCGCCCGCTCCGCCCGGCCGAACCGGTGGACGGCAAGACCGCGCAAGTCGCCCCGATGGACGACGAGGTGATCAACCGGCTGTATATCGAGGGCATCCGGCAACTGCTGGAGGTGGCCCGGGAGCGCCACTGGCCCGAAATTATCTTGCTGCACTACGACGAACCCACCGAGCGGCTCATCCCCGAAGGCCAGCATCGTTACGACCAGATCAAGGCGGCCTTCCCCGATGTGCGGGTTTATGGCGTGACGATGGACACGATAGAATGGGCCGAGCAACTCGCCCCGATGTGCGATATCCTCGTCTGCAACGGCTCGTTCCAGGAAATTCACGACCTGGGGCAGCGCCTGGGCAAGGACGTCTGGGGTTATGGCGGATCAGCCGCGAGCACCGGATCCGGCGGGGCTCGGTTTAATATGGGCTTCCGGCTTTGGAAGTATGGCTTCGGAGCGCACTGGTTCTGGTGTTACAACTTCTATTCCGGCCACCCGTGGAATGAGTTTGGCGGCATCGGCAACGCGAACTGGGTGAACGCTTATCCCGGCTTGAAGGCGGGCAAGCACATCACCACGCTCTCGTGGGAAGGCATCCGCGAGGCACACGATGACGTGCGCTACTGCTCGTTGCTCACCAGACTGCTTGGCGAAAAGAGCGGCCCGGTGCGCGACCGCATCGCCGAAGCATTCGACGCCTTCCGCGAGCAGATTCCGGCAGGCCGCGACCGTACCAGCTTCGGAGCGGCTCAGGGCGTCGATCAGGACAATTTCTACGCCACGCTGCCGAGTTACCATCGCCTCACCGCGATGCGCGCCAAGCTGGTGGGCTGGATCGACGAGCTGATGCAACTGCCATAGCTGCCGAATGGCGTCCGAAGCGGCTTTCTGGTGAAATACGCACTGTGTCCGTGAGCGCAGGCCATGCGCTCACGGACAGCCCGCACAGCCAAGCCCCCCGTGCGCCTGTCCGCCCTCTGATCGTCCGATGCTTTTTCCCGCCTTTGCTATTTTCTGCTATAAAACGCTCAAGTGTTGTGATCCCCCGCCGATGACTGCGGTGTGATCAGACAAGATTGACAAAGCACTTTGTGACAACATTTCTCGGAGAGAGGACTGACTCACCCGGGCTGGTTACCCCTCTATGATCCTCGCTTTATTTTGAATGACGACGCCCTCGGTCATCTCCGGGGCGACCGAATAGTGCAGCGACCGTGGCTGGGTGTCCAGCCGAAGCGTTCATAAGGGTTTGTTACGATGAGAGGTAACGTGATGAAATCATGGCTGACGGCATGCGGTGTTGTGGTGATGGGATTGCTGTTGGTATCACAGGCCGGGGCAGTGCCCGCCCTCCAGCTCTATTCGCCGGGGGCGACCTACGACACCCTGGACGAAAGCTGGGCCATTGAGGGCAACCCGGTGCTGCTCCAGGTGCTCGGAGCACGCAGCGGGAATATGACCGCCATCGGCGATCTCTATCTGCATATCGCCATCCCATCGGCATCCTGGACGGGCGACGCCTCGGTGACGGTGCCGGCCCGGGCTATGAATCGGGTTCCACGCTGAATGATTGGATTGTCGGCACCCCGTCGGGCGGGACGCCGACCGGTTTGCCGCCGCATGGCGCCTATCCGGCCCATTACGCCAGTTTGCTGCTGCCGGATATGGACCTGACCGGCGCCACCGAAACCGTCCACGACTATAACCCCGGGGCGACCGGCTCGGCGACCGGCGTCATCTATGAATACACCATTGAGTTTGAAGGCTCGTCGCTTCTGCACTTCGACGTCACCGGGCTGATCTATCGAAACTCCGGTGCCAATACGTTGACCTTCGCCCCGTTTTCGCACGATGCATATGCCTACGACCTTCCCGACGACCCCGGCGAGCCGGACCTGCCCATCGCCGAGCCGAATGCGTTGAGCGTGCTGGCCGGGATGCTGGCGGTGGCGGGGCTGCGTCGCCGCCGACG
>CAZBCO010000308.1:0-10055 GCA_964490295.1 uncultured Planctomycetota bacterium | reverse complement strand
ACACTGGATGCATGGGGAGCGATGCACCACTTGAGAATGGCTCGCTTCTATCTGAAGCAAGGGACCGTGGACCCGGCGCTGGTTCACCTGCGTAAGGTTCTCACCGATTATCCGGAAGCCGAGCACAGCGAAACGGCGGCTCGGCTGATACTTTTGATCAACGAAGAGGCTCAGAGGGCCAACCCATGATATCTCGTCTTTTGCAGGTCGCCTGTTTCACCGTCTTGAGTCTCGCCGCCGGCTGCTCCGGCTATACGCACAGCTTTGCCTTGCCGCCGGGAGCCCAGGGGGCCAAGACCTTCGCGTTTGAGTTGTTCAAGAACCGAACACTCTATACTAATTTGGAGTATGAATTCACCGCGGCCTTGCAGCGGGAGATTTCCGCAAAGACACCGTTGACGGTGGCCCCCAGCGGGCAGGCCGACTTGTTGGTGACCGGAGCCGTCGAGGCTTATACCCGGCGCGTGTTGCGCGAATCCTCCGATGACGATGTTACGCGCTACGCGATTTCTCTCACCGCCAGCTATATGCTTAAGCGCTTGCCGTTTGACGGCCGGCCCGCCAAGGTGATTCGCGAGGCGAAGGAGATCACCCGGACGGCCGAATACGAAGTACGATCAAGCACTACCGAGGCGGAGGCCCGCGAACGAGCCATCCGCTGGCTGGCTCGCCAAATGGTCAGCCACATGTTTGAAACCTGGTAAAGGAGCGTGCCCTTGTCCGAACGGCAAAACACCCCGCGTCAGCCATCCAAAGAGACCCCGCCGCCCCGGCGAGGCGGCCGTGGTTGGTTCTTCTGGCTTCTCATCGGCCTGACCGTGGTGGTCTTTTACAGCATGATGGAAACCTCTTTCACCGCCCATAAGAAGGTGGACTACGACACCTTTATCCAGGCGGTCAGCGGCGGTCACGTGAAGCAGGTCACCATTCGCGGGGATTACTGGGAAGCAGAGCGCCGCGAGCCGGGTTCGGGCGAAGAATACTGGGCGCCCGGAGCGGAGGTCAAACTCATTCGTTACGAGACGCCCTACAGTCCCGACTCCCATGAAGCTCAGGCTCTGTACGATGTCATCGCCCGAAAAAACGAGGAGACGCGCCAATTCAATCAATCCGAGGAGGTGCAAGCCGACGAGCGGCTCCGCCGCGAACCCATTCTCCGTTACAACGAGACCAGCACCGACCGGCTCTGGAGCCTGTTGATGAGCCTGATCCCCTGGATCATTATCTTCGGTTTCATGTATTTCTTTCTGTTCCGCCACATGCGTGCTCCCGGCGGCCAGAACATCCTTTCCTTCGGCAAAAGCCGTGCTCGCATGGTCCAGGGCAAGCATACCAAAGTGACCTTTGACGATGTCGCGGGGGTGCAAGAAGCCAAGGAAGAAGTGCAGGAGATCGTCGCGTTTCTGAAGAACCCCGATAAGTTCCGCCGCCTTGGTGGACGCCTGCCGCGCGGCGTGCTGTTGGTGGGTTCGCCGGGCACGGGCAAGACGCTTCTGGCCAAGGCCATCGCCGGCGAAGCGGATACGCCGTTTTTCTCGATCAGCGGCTCGGACTTTGTCGAAATGTTTGTGGGCGTTGGCGCATCGCGCGTGCGGGACTTGTTCCTGCAGGCCAAAGCCAGCTCACCCTGTATTGTCTTTCTGGATGAAATTGACGCCGTCGGGCGTTTGCGCGGCACCGGGCTGGGCGGAGGCCACGATGAGCGCGAGCAGACGCTTAACGCCATTCTGGTTGAAATGGATGGGTTTGAAAGCGACGTGGCGGTCATCGTGATCGCAGCCACCAACCGCCCGGACGTGCTCGACCCCGCCCTGCTCCGCCCCGGACGGTTCGACCGTCAGATCGTGGTGGACCTGCCGGATATTCGCGGGCGTGAGGCCATTCTCAAGGTACACGCCCGGAAGGTGAAGCTGCGCTCCGAAAACGACCTCAAGACCCTCGCCCGCAGCACCCCCACGTTCTCCGGGGCGGACTTGGAAAACCTGATTAATGAATCCGCGATTCTGGCGACCATGCGAGATCACGAGGCCGTCGAATTGAGCGACCTTGAAGAAGCCCGCGACCGCGTGATGTTCGGACGAGAACGCCGCAGCCGGAAGGTGGATGACAGCGAACGAAAGATCATCGCCTTTCACGAGGCGGGGCATGCCATTGTGGCACACCTCCTTCCCGAAAGCGAACCACTGCACAAGGTCGGCATCATCCCGCGTGGCATGGCTCTGGGATCCACCATGCACCTTCCGGAAAAAGACAGCTACATGTTCGGCCGTCGGAAGGCTCTGGCCGAGATCGCCACGTTAATGGCCGGCCGGGTGTCGGAGCGGCTCTTCTGTGACGACATTCATTCCGGTGCCGTATCGGACCTCAAGCGAGCCAGCGAAATCGCCCGGCGCATGGTATGCCAATGGGGCATGAGCGACGAACTTGGCCCCGTGGTTTATCAGGACTCCGAGGAGCACCTCTTCCTGGGGCGCGAAGTGGCCCGCACCAAGCAGGTCAGCGGTGAAATCTCGCAGAAGATCGACCAGGAAATCCGCCGGATTATCGACGAGGCCACAGAGCGGGCCGAAACCCTGCTCACCAAACACGCGGAACAGGTCAAGTCGGTGGTGGACGAATTACTGAAGCGCGAGGTGCTGACGGCTGAGGAAGTGGATACGCTTATGCGGGGCGAGTCGCTGCCAAAGCTCAATGGAATGCCCTCTGCCCCCGAGACGTCGCCGGATGATGAGGACAAGCCCGAAGCGGCCGATGAGGAGCCTGAAGAAGTCGCCTCCGAACCGGACGCCTCGGAAGACCATAACCCGCCTCCCATCGCGTAGGTGGCAGTATCGATTGCCAAGGAGCCGCCCTCGTGGCATCAGCCGCGTCCGATTTGTTCTCATCCGTCGCTCTACGGCTGAATCCGCTTGTCGTGGATTGGAACCATCCGGGACAAGCCCTGCGCATGGCTTTTGCCGACGGCTCGGAGGCTCCGGTGCCCGGCGGTTTGAGCCGCTTAGACCACGAGACCCTTCCACCCGCCGAAGCCACGCTTGACGCCTTTAACCAAAACGAGTTTGAGGTGCCCTGCCCCGCGGGAACACTCCGGCTTGGCCGGAGAACCTGCGTGATGGGCATTGTGAACGTTACCCCGGATTCCTTTTCTGACGGAGGGCGTTGGCTCGACAGCGATTCGGCAATCAAGCACGGGCTGAACCTTGTCGAACAGGGAGCGGATATTCTGGATGTCGGCGGGGAATCCACACGCCCCGGTGCCCCACCGGTCTCGTCCGAAGAGGAACGACGTCGGACGGAACCCGTGGTGGCGGGCCTGGCCAAGCGCTGCTCGGTGCCGATCTCCATCGATACGATGAAGGCGGAGGTAGCCCAGGCGGCTCTGAACGCCGGAGCGGCAATCATCAATGATGTCAGCGCTCTAAGTGACCCGGAGATGGCTCCTCTGGCCGCTCGAACCGGAGCCGCTCTGGTGCTGATGCACATGCAGGGCACCCCGCGCACCATGCAGGTCGCCCCGACCTATAACCATCTCATCGCCGACATTGCCCTTTATCTGCGTCGCGCGATCACTCGGGCCTGCGAGGCGGGCGTGGAGGTCCGCCGGATACTTATCGATCCTGGCATCGGATTCGGAAAGACGCTGGAGCATAACACCCAGATTCTTCGCCGTCTGCCGGTTCTGGCCTCGCTCGGCCGCCCGATTCTGATGGGCTGTTCGAGAAAATCGCTGATCCAGAAGGCGTTGGGATTGCCGATGGGGCGACGATTAAATGCCTCGCTTGCCCTTAACGTCTTGAGCATTGTCGGGCGAGCCTCTATAATCAGGGTACATGATGTGGCCGAAGCCTGTGAGGCGGCGGCGATGACGGATGCGGTTTTGCACGACCTTTATCGGATATCCGGGAAAAACAGAACGTGATCACCAACGTGACCTGGCAAGGGCTGATCGAGATTCTTCTGCTCTCGCTGTTGTTCTACACGGTGCTGGCCTTTCTGAAGGGAAGTCGCGGGGCCGGCATTGTGCGCGGCGTGGGCGCGGTGCTCGGGGTGGCGGTCATTGTCTTCCTCAGCATGACCAATCTGGTCAAGGGCTTCTATGTGCTGGAGTGGCTGTTGACCAACGTGCTGGGTTACGCGGTCATCGCCCTGATCGTGATCTTCCAACCCGAGCTGCGCAGCGCGTTGGTGCGCGTTGGCCAGAACCCCCTGTTCACCAGCTTCATCAAAGAAGGCTGGAATGCCTCCTCAGAAATCGTGGAAGCGGCAACCGCCATGGCCCGAGAGCACATCGGAGCGATTATCGCGGTACAGCGCAATGTCGGCCTCAAGGCCTACACCGACGGGGGGATTCAGTTAGATGCCGAGGTTTCGGCGGAACTTCTGGTCAGCATTTTCAAGGGCCATAACCCCCTGCATGATGGAGCGGTGGTCATCCGGGGCAACCGGGTGGTGGCCGCCGCCTGCCTCTTTCCACTTTCGGAGAACCCGAATCTGGATACCAGTCTGGGCACCCGTCATCGAGCGTCCCTGGGTCTCAGCGAGGAGTCGGACGCCATCGTGGTTGTGGTGTCCGAAGAAACCGGTGATATTTCGATTGCCGAGCGTGGCTCGCTGATGCGCAAGGTTGACGAGAAGCTCTTGCGCGCCACGCTGCGAGATATTTCATCGACCGAAGGCTTCGAGACGGCAGCGACCGCGTCGAAGGAGTTGGCATGAATAAATTGATGGATTTCATTCTGCGCAACCGGTGGCTCAAGCTGCTGGCGATTTTCCTCGCGGTGCTGACGTGGGTGTATGTGAGCCAGCAGAGCTACAAAACCGATATCATCCGGGAAGTGCCGGTACAGTTCGGCGGCCTGACCATCAGCTCCGGCAGCGGTGTGCGCGAGTACTTCATTCTGGCTCAAACCTGGCGGACGCTGGAATTGACCGTCAGCGGCCCGACCAATGCCATGGACCAACTTCGCAAGAGCCGCCTGGTGGCCGAGGTTGATGTGGCCCGGCGAGCCACAGGCTCCTTGTCGGGCAATCTCGACTCGGTGCAAAACGTCAGCGTACAAATCCTGCCCGAAGATATCTTGAATCTGCCGCCGGGGATCACCGTCAGCCAGATCAAACCCAGAGAGATCAGCCTGACGCTCGATGAAATCGATGAGAAGCAGATGGTGGTCGATATCGATCATAAGCGCGACCTGCGCGGCGAGCTGAAATCCGGACTGCGTATTGCGAACATTTACCCGATTCCCAAGCGCGTTATTGTCCGAGGGCCTCGGAGTGTGCTGGCCGCCCGGGAGACGATTCATCCGGCGGATCCCCTGCCCATCGGCAATATCCAGGACGCCATGATGTGGCAGCCGGAGCGCACACTGGACCGATGGGCGATCATTAATGATCGACCGGTGGAATGCCTCCGCCCAGACCCGGCCGTCGTCAAACTTTGGATCGAAATCCGCCTGCACAAGGAAACCGCCAAAATCAAGGACGTGCCGATCGAGGTGCGCGGACGCCCGGACTTGACCTATGTGGTCCTCGACATGACCAAGACGCGCCCGATGCACACCCTGCCGGAAATTGAGATTCGAGGCCCCGGATCACCCAGCGACCTGGAGAAGGCAACGGTTCGAGCCTATCTCGACTTGTTCGATATCGCCGACCCGAAGGCCAAGCCGGAGACCACGCTGGCGGTCCAGTTCGACCACGCTCCCGAAATCGAGATCGTGACCAAGCCTCCGGAGGTCGTCGTGCAGATCAAATCGGCAAACGTCGAATAGAAGAAAGAAGGGAAGTTATGCATTCGATACGTCTTGGAGTCAACATCGACCACGTGGCCACGTTGCGGCAAGCACGCGGCGGGGTGGAACCCGAACCGGTGCTCGCGGCCGGCCTTGCGGAACTGGCTGGGGCCGACGGGATCACTGTTCACCTGCGCGAAGACCGCCGACATATTCAAGACCGCGATCTGGCGGTGTTGTGCAAGACGGTGCAAACCCACCTCAACCTCGAAATGGCTTGTGCCGACGAAATCGTTGAGATTGCCCTTGCAACGCACCCTGAGCAGGTCACGCTGGTTCCCGAACGGCGGGAAGAAATCACCACCGAAGGCGGTTTGGACGTCGCCGGAGCACTGGACCGTATTGCGAAAATCTCGAAGCGCTTCGCCGACGCGGGCATCTCAGTCAGCCTGTTCATTGATCCGGACCCGGCTCAAATTCGAGCCGCTGCCGAGAGCGGGGCCGAGTGCATCGAGCTGCACACCGGGGCGTACGCCAATGCCCGCTCACGCGATGAGGTCGCCGCTCGTCTGGCCGAGTTGTTCGAAGGGGCCGCCCTGGCCCGCAGCCTGGGGCTGCGCGTTTTCGCCGGCCATGGCTTGAACTATGTCAATGTGGTGCCGGTGGTGGCTATCCCGGAGGTCGAAGAACTGAATATCGGACACAGCATTATCTCCCGGGCGGTGTTCACCGGGTTGGAACGAGCCGTGCGCGAAATGAAGACCCTGATGGTTCGCAACTGAGGTTAAAATGGATCAAGAAAAGATCAAGCAAGGTGTCCGGATGATTCTGGAGGGCATCGGCGAAGACCCCGATCGCTCCGGGCTGAAGGAAACGCCCGACCGTGTCGCTCGAATGTACGCGGAAATTTGCGGGGGGATGGGCTTAGACCCGGTGGAGTCCGTGAAGACGCTGGACTCGGATTCGCACGACGAAATCGTGCTGATCCGCAACATCCCCTTTTATTCGATGTGCGAGCACCACCTGCTGCCTTTCCTCGGCGTAGCCCACGTCGCCTACCTGCCGGCCAAAGCCTTGATGGGCATCAGCAAATTGGCCCGTATTGTCGACACCCATTCGCGTCGCCTGCAAATCCAGGAGCGGCTGACCACGGACATCGCCGAATCCATCATGCAGTCGATCTGCCCGCGTGGAGCCTTGGCTGTCATTGAGGCCGAGCACCTGTGCATGACCATGCGGGGCGTGAAAAAGCCTGGAGCACGAACCGTCACCTCGGTGGTGCGCGGCATCTTCCGTGAGAACACCGCAACCCGTTCCGAAGCATTAGCACTGATTATGGGAGCCAACTCATGAACGATATCGTGCAGAAAGCCGAAGTTCTCGGCAAAGCCATCGCCGCATCCGAAAGATATCAAGCCATGCAATCCGCCAAGAAGGCAATCGAAGGTGAGCCGGAGCTGCAAAAAGATATCAGCGAAATGAACGCTTTGCAGGACAAGTTGGGGGCATTGCAGCGGGACGGCAAGCCTATCGAGCCGGAAGACAAAAAGGCCCTGCAAGCCGTCGAGGAGCGGGTCACAAGCCACAAGAAGTTTCAGCAGATGCTGCGTACCGAAGCTGATTTTTCGGAACTGATGCACCGGGTCAACCGGGCCATCTACACCGCCCTCAAGAACTGAGCCTCCCTACGCCTAGGGGCCGTGCGGCCAGAACGCGGGGTCGCCGGCCAGGCTTCGGAGGCGGTCGCGAAGCAACGCGGCCCGCTCATAGTCTTCGGCCTTTACCGCATCCTGAAGTTCGCGGCGAAGAGCTTCCTCCGGCGATACCGTTGAGGTCGCCTGAGCTTCGGGGATCGCTTTCAACATGCCGCGCAGGATGGCGAGCGAACGCCCCTTCTCGAATTCAAACGTCGCGGTCGGCACCGGGTTCAGCCGCTCAATCAACTCAACAGCCCCCTCGACCGCCGCTTTCGCCCGAACGTAATCTTCCCTCCCGATATACAACAGGGTGCGAGCCGCCGCATTCATCCGCATTACGTAAGGGCGGTATTGTTCGCTGGCGTTCACCGCTTCGGTATCGTCACAATAATCCCGGAGCACGTCAAACATGCGCAGATTTCTTGCGGTATCACGAACCACCACGCCATACTTGCCGATTTGAAAGCAGATCAGATAGCGGTGGTAGAACAGCAATCCCTCTTGCTGCATTTCCTCGGCCAGACTGCCGTCGATGTGAAAACGCCCCGATGAAGCGTCCGCATCCGGGTGTAACCTCGATTCCACATATTCAAGCACCGAATCAAATCCATAAGGTTGTTGCCCGTCCGGTCGCCCGGTCAGTTCATATTGTTCGATCCCCAGGGGCGTTCGCACTTGAAGCAACTCGCGACCGTCGTCCGCCTCGATGCTGCGCACACAGGCACTGGGATCGTAAGGCCAATCGTTCAAAATATCCGTTAAGTCATTCATACTGTAACCCTTAGCATGTTGCATAACCTCATGGTGACGGAGATAAGTCCCTAGCGAAATCCCACATATCAATCCGGGGGATCGGGCAACTTGAGGCCAACAGAATCCGCAATATCGCAGAATTCCTGGTGCCCCACATCTTCAAGGCGTTTATCGCGCCGTTTCAGTTCTTCGTTGAATTGAATCGCCTTTTCCTGCATTTCGCCGTGGGTGTTCTCCGAACCCCCGAACAGATGAAAATTCGGCCCCTTGGTATAGCGAACATGCCCATCGTCATTATCCAACCCCAGCCCCAGAAGGAGGGCCTTTTTGGCTTTGCGGCTGTGTCCATCCATCAGTTCAATCCTTGGAAAGCACCGTCGAACCCTTATATTGAAAATTGTAGCAAAAGTGGGCGTTTGTTCAAAATCTATTTCCCAAAGAGGAATCATCCGCTATAATCCAACCCGTGCGGGCCGTCAGGGCTTGCGATTCGATTCTCAACAGCAGGAGTATAAGGTCAGGATGAGTAAAACGTACAAGGTTGCGGTGGTCGGCATCGGCATGGTGGGCAAGGAGATGCTCAAGGTTCTCGCTCAGCGAGAGTTCCCGGCGAGCGAGATTCGCGTTCTGGCGACGCGCGCCCGTCAGGAAGAGGTGGACGGCCGGGTTTACAATGTCGTTCCCACCACGGAAGAGGCTTTCGACGGTGTGGATATCGCCTTGTTCGCGGGCACGGAGGGCGAAAAGGGAGCCTCGGTGCTTTATGGCTGGAAGGCCGTCGAAAAGGGAGCCTTGGTGATCGACAACGGCGGCGACTTCCGTATGGACCCGCGTGTGCCGCTCGTCGTGCCGGAGGTCAACCCCGAAGCCATTGGACAGGGCCAGGGATTTATTGCCAACCCGAATTGCTCAACCATTCAGATGGTGGTGGCCCTCAAGCCGCTGCATGACGAAGCCGGACTGAAGCGCGTGGTGGTTTCGACGTATCAGGCGGTGTCCGGCACAGGACGCTCGGCGGTTACCGAGTTGGAAAACGGAACGCGAGCCTGGGCCGAGGGCAAGGCCTTCACCCCCGAAGTTTACCCCCACCCCATCCCGTTCAACTGCCTTCCGCACATCGGCGGGCTTCACGCGGAGATGACCGGGTACACCTCGGAAGAAGCCAAGATGCTGTATGAAACGCGTAAGATTATGGGGCTTCCCAATTTGCGGGTCAGCGCCACTTGTGTGCGGGTCCCGGTTCAGAACGGTCACTCCGAGTCGGTCAACGCCGAGTTTGAGCGGCCGATCAGCGTCGAGCGTGCCCGTGAGGTGCTGGCCAAGGCCCCGGGCGTGGTCCTTCAGGATGACTTCGAAAAGGCGGTTTACCCCCTGCCCGCCGAAGCCAGCGGGACCGATCCGGTCTTTGTGGGGCGTATCCGTCAGGACCGCTCGGTGGAACACGGCCTGGATATGTGGGTGGTGGCCGATAACATCCGCAAGGGTGCCGCCCTTAACGCCGTCCAGATCGCCGAAAAGGCTATTGAACTTGGCGTCGTCTGAGGCCATCCGAGCAGGCTGATATCTGGGAACACTGCGAGCCTTTGCGGGGGAACTGCGCATGTCACTTCGTGAGACGGCCAAAGAGATCGTGGTTCGCCTGCGAAATGCCGGGCACGAGGCCTATTTTGTCGGCGGCTGCGTTCGGGACATGATCCTGGGGGTGGAGCCGCACGACATTGACGTGGCGACCAGCGCCTATCCACAACACATCCGAGAGCTTTTCACCCCGGTTCTTGAGGTGGGTGCTCAATTCGGGGTGATGCAGGTGAGGGTGGCGGGCGAATGGTTCGAGGTCGCCACCTTTCGTCACGACGCGACCTACAGCGACGGG
>CAZBCO010000307.1:0-3401 GCA_964490295.1 uncultured Planctomycetota bacterium | reverse complement strand
CGGATGCAGGCTTCGGGGTCGCTGATGTTCTCCCAGTAGCCCTTCAGCTCAAACGCCGCGAGGCGCTTGCCCTGGCGGATGAAGCTGACGATGCCGTCGGTGAACTCGTATTCGCCGCGCGGCGAGAGCTCCAGGTTGCTGATCAGCTCGAACATCGACGCGGGCCAGATGAAGAGGCCCGCGTTGTTGTAGGCGTTGAGCACGGTGCCCGGCTTCGGCTTCTCAATAATGTCGACCACCCTCCCGTCGCGGACATCCACGGCCGCGCCGTTGCTGGGGTCTTCCACCGGGAAGACGGTCAGCACCGCGTCGCAGGTGTTGCCGTTATAGAGCGTGGCCATCTCCGCGTAGTTGCCGCCCTGGGTGAGGATGTCCCCGAAGATGAGGACGAAATCGTCGTCGCCGACGAACTCGCGGCAGAGCAGCGTTGCGTGGCCGGTGCCCAGTTGCTCCTTCTGCCAGACATAGGTGACGCGGACGCCGAAATCGCTGCCGTCGCCGACCAGCTCCTGCAATTTGTCGCCCTGAAATCCGATGACCAGGGCGACCTCTTCGACGGCCATGTCGCGGAGCCGCGAGAAGATCAGGGACAGAATCGGGCGGTTGGCGATGGGCATCATCGGCTTGGGGACGTCGGCGCACAGGCCGCGCATCCGGGTGCCTTTACCGGCGGCAAGAATGACAGCTTTCATAGGTTCTCGTCACAATGGGTGATGGTGGCTCCCCTCGACTTATGAATCACATAGCCGCGTCCTCCGGCGGCATCGATGGCCGCGGCGACGTCGTCCTCGCAGCCCGGAGCGTAGGCGATCATCGTCCCGCCGCCGCCGCTCCCGTTCAGCTTGCCGCCCAGCGCCCCGGCGTCTTTGGACGCCTGGAGCAGGCGTTCGAGCTTCGGCGTCGAGATGCGCAGCGCGTCGCGCAGCTCCACATGGTGATGATCGAGCAATTGGCCGAAAAGTTGAGCGTCGAGTTCCCCGCCGGCGGCCGCGGCATCGAGCATCTTGCGAGCCGCCTGGCACAGATTGCGGTTGATGACGTTGGCCCGCAGCTTTTCGGCCATCGCTTCGGGCAGGCCCGGCAACGCCTCCAGAATGGCCTCGGTGGGCGTGGTCTTCAGCGAGAAGCCGTCGAGGCGCTTGGCCATCTCGGCGATGCCCGCTTCCAGCGCGCGGCGCGATTCGCCCAGTGTGCCCTTGGTGTTTTTCTTCTCGCCGCTGTAGCCCAGCACCATCCCGGTCAGGTCGTAGGGGATGGGATGCAGCTCGACGTCGATGGGGTTGAGGCAGTCGATGTAGAGCAGGCCGCCCAGCGAGGTGGAATAGTGGTCCATGGTCCCGCCCGGCTCGTCGAACTCCAGCACTTCGATCTGGTGGGCGATGCGGGCCACCTCGGCGGCGTCGTTCGCGGTGGCGTCCCCCGCCAGGGCCAGCAGCATCTTGGCCCAGCCCACGCACATCGCCGAGGAGCTGGACACCCCGGAGTTGACCGGGATGGTGCTGGTGAACAGCACGTCGTAGCCGTGCTTCCAGCCGAGGCCCCGCCGCTTGAGGATGTTGAGGCCCGCGGGCAGGTAGTCGCGGTGGTGGCGGTAGGGCAGCTCGTCGGTCGGGTCGAGCTCGTCCGTCTCGCCGAGGTCGGGCATGTGAATCACAAACTTCGCGTCGTCGCGCGGCCAGGCCTTCATCTCGAAGTACAAGTCGATGGCCATCGCAATCACGCCCAGACCGAGAAAGTCCTGATGCTCGCCGTGCAGGCAGATGCGGCCGGGGATGCTCAGGCGGATGACCTCGCCCGTGCGGTTACGGATATCGTCCATTCACACCTCGCGTCGAAAAAAAAACTCACATTTGGGCGGGCGGAGTGTAGCAGGTCAGGGCGGGGCGCGTCAAGGCGCGACACGGGCGATTGACGGGCGACGGAAGGACGGCTATAATCCGGGTCAGGGGTAGGAAACGGAGGCTTCTGAATGGCGCTTGCAGCTATACCGGACATTCTTGCCGATATCGCCGCCGGTAAGATGGTGGTGGTGGTGGACGACGAGAACCGCGAGAACGAGGGCGACCTGGTGATGGCCGCGGAGAAGGTCACGCCGGAGGCCGTCAACTTCATGCGGAAATACGGCGGCGGGCTGATCTGCATGCCGCTCACCGGAAAGCAATGCGACCAGCTCCGGCTGGAGCTGCTGCCCGGCAATGGCCCCAAGAACCTCTGCGCCTTCACCATCTCCGTCGGAGCGGCCGAGGGCATCACCACCGGCATCTCCGCCGCCGACCGGGCGATCACCATCCGCACCGCCATCCGCGAGGATTGCACCCCCGCCGACCTGCATCGGCCCGGCCACGTCTTCCCGCTCCGCGCCCGCGACGGCGGCGTTCTGGTGCGAGCCGGCCACACCGAGGCGGCCGTGGACCTCGCCCGGCTCGCCGGCCTTCGCCCCGGCGGAGCCATCTGCGAGATTATGAACGACGACGGCACCATGGCCCGCCTGCCCGACCTCGAAACCTTCTGCGAGAAGCACGGCCTCCGCCTCTGCTCGGTCAAAGACCTCATCGCCTATCGCCAGCGGCAGGAGCGGCTCATCCGCCACATCACCGCCGTGCAACTGCCCACCAAGTACGGCCAGTTCCACCTCCATTGCTACCGCTCGGACATCGACAGCTATCTGCATCTGGCGCTTTGCACCACCGACATCCGGCCCGGCCTGGTCCAAGAGCATCCCGTCCTGGTCCGCGTCCACTCCGAATGCCTCACCGGCGACATCTTCCACTCTGCGCGATGCGATTGCGGCGACCAGTTGGAGCGGGCGCAGGAGATGATCGCCGCCGAGGGCAGCGGCGTCGTCCTCTACATGCGCCAGGAGGGCCGAGGCATCGGCCTCGAAGGCAAGCTCCACGCCTACAAACTGCAAGACGAGGGCCGCGACACCGTCGAAGCCAACGAAGACCTCGGCTTCGCCGCCGACGAACGCGACTATGGTGTCGGCGCCCAGATCCTCCGCGACCTCGGCCTGGAGCGCATCCGCCTGTTGACCAACAACCCCAAGAAATACACCGCCCTCGCGGGCTACGGCATCGAAATCGTCGAGCGCGTCCCCATCATCATCCCGCCCCAGGACAGCAACCGCCGCTACCTCACCACCAAGCGCGACAAGCTCGGCCACCTGCTGGACGACATGTAAGGGTGTTCCCCGTCAAATGACGGCGAAGAGTTCTGGGACTCATTTTGTGCCTCGGTTGTTCTTGACTTCCGCGCCGCTAAACTTACAATAAAGGGGCGTTCCGAAGGGTGAAGTGAGCAGAGGGAATCCATAATGGCCGAGCGTCCGTCCGACAGCAATCCCGGTACCGGTGCCAAGTCCGCATCGGGCAAGACCATTCTCGGAGGGTTTGAGGTTACGG
>CAZBCO010000306.1:0-9424 GCA_964490295.1 uncultured Planctomycetota bacterium | reverse complement strand
CCGTCGGAACAGCCAGCAGCATCCACACCGCCCACAGCCCGACCACCCATCGGTTTCTCATCAACATCTTCATACCGCCATCCTCATAAAAGCCACCCCCGCCATTATACCCTCCGCACCCGACATGCAACACCCCCCCTCCTGCTCGTGCTCCTACTCGTACTCGTACTCCTGCTCGCCCTCCTATTCAAAACACCCCGCGAGTTCGGGCTGTTTTTGCTTGAAAGCTCGGCTGGCTTGTGATAAGTTCTTGGGCATGACAACGACCCCGGAACAACTGGATGCGGCGTGGATTCGGCGGGCGATCAACCGCATGGCCCAGGAGATCGTCGAGTGGAACCAGGGGGCCGAGGCTCTGGTCATTGTCGGGCTGCACACCCACGGGGTGTTCATCGCCCGGCGGCTGGCGACGGCGATCCGCGAGCAGGAAGGCGTCGAGGTGCCGGTGGGGACGATGGACATCACGCTGTATCGTGATGACGTGGGGCTGCGCTCGGCCGGGCCCCGGCTGCCCGACGGCGAAACCCTCATCCCGTTCGACATCACCGGGCGCGTGGTGGTGCTGGTCGATGACGTGCTGCACACCGGGCGCTCCATCCGTGCGGCGCTGGACCAATTGATGGACCTGGGCCGTCCGAGCAAGATTCAACTGGCGGGCCTGGTGGACCGGGGCGGGCGCGAGCTGCCCATCCGGCCGGACTTTGTCGGTCGCAAGATGACGATTCGCAACGATGAAAACATCCGCGTCCACCTGGTGGAAGTGGACGCGACGGATGACGTGGTGGTGGTTCCCAAGTCGTAGGGCGGCGCCCGGCGCCCGCATCGGAGAGAGCGGCCTTGAACTGGACTCGCAAGCACCTGCTGGGACTGGAAGAGCTTTCGGCGGACGAGATCCACATCATCCTCGACACCGCGGAGTCCTTCCGCGAGGTCTCCACCCGCCAGCGGAAGAAGGTGCCGACCCTCACCGGGCAGGTGGTGGTGATGATGTTTGTCGAGCCGAGCACCCGCACGCTCACCTCCTTCTCGCTCGCCGCCCGGCGCCTCAGCGCCGACGTGGTCAGCTTCTCGAAATCCGGCAGCAGCTTCAGCAAGGGCGAGACGCTGGTGGACACCGCGAAGAACATCGAGGCGATGGGCATCGACACCATCGTGCTGCGGCATTCGTCGCCGGGGGCGCCCCACCTGCTCGCCCGAGAGCTCGGCGTCAGCGTGATCAACGCCGGCGACGGCACCCACGAGCACCCGACCCAGGGCCTGCTGGACATCTTCACCATCCGCGACAAGAAGCAGTCCATCGAGGGGCTGACCGTGGCCATCGTCGGCGACATCAAGTTCAGCCGCGTGGCCCGCTCCAACATCTGGGGGCTGAAGAAGCTGGGCGCGCGGGTGATTGTCTGCGGCCCGGCCACGCTCATCCCCTCGGACATCGAGCAGCTCGGCGTCGAGGTGAGCTATGACCTCGACAGCATCATCCCCGAATGCGACGTGATCAACATCCTGCGCATCCAGCTCGAACGGCAGCAGAGCGGCCTGTTCCCCTCGGTGCGCGAGTATGCCCGGATATGGGGCATCAACGACGAGCGGCTGGCCAAGGCCAAGGACGACCTGCTGATTATGCATCCGGGGCCGATGAACCGGGGCATCGAGATCACGCCGGAGGTGGCCGACGGGCCGCACTCGGTGGTGCTCGATCAGGTCACCAACGGCCTCGCCGTCCGTATGGCGGTTCTCTATCTGACCTCTGGCGTAAAGGGCTGATATGGCGACCACACTGATTCGCGGCGGACGGGTGATCTGCCCCGCACAGCATCTCGACCAGGTGCTCAATCTGCTCCTCGACGGCGGCAAGGTCGCCGAGCTGACCGAGGCCGAGCCGCCGGCCGACGAGGTCCTCGACGCCGCCGGGCTGATCGTCTCGCCGGGGCTGATCGACATGCACGTCCACCTCCGCGAGCCGGGCTATGAAGGCGCCGAGACCATCGCCAGCGGCGCGGCCGCGGCCGTGGCCGGCGGCATCACCAGCGTCGCCTGCATGCCCAACACCCGCCCCGCCATCGACAACGAAGCCACCGCCGAATACGTCACCCTGCTCGCCGAGCGGGCCGGCCTGGCCAACATCTATCCCGTCGGGGCGATCACCAAGGGCCGCGAGGGCAAGGAGCTTTCCGAAATCGGCCAGCTCAGCCGGGGCGGAGCGGTCGCCTTCTCCGACGACGGCTCGCCCGTGGCCAACGCCGACATGATGCGGCGCGGCCTGGAATACGCCAAGATGTTCGACAAGGCGATTATCGAGCACTGCGAAGATATGGACCTGGCCGCGAACGGCGTGATGAACGAGGGCGTCACCTCCACCCGCCTGGGCATGCCCGGCATGCCCAACGCCGCCGAAGAGGTGCCCATCGCCCGCAACGCCATCCTCGCGGAATTGACCGGCGGCAGGCTGCACATCGCCCACGTCAGCACCGCGGGCGGCGTCGCCATGGTGCGGCTCGCCAAGCAGCGCGGCGTCCGCATCACCGCCGAGGCCACCCCCCATCACTTCACGCTCACCGACGAATGCATCAACAGCTATGACCCGGTCTTCAAGGTCAACCCCCCGCTGCGCACCCAGGCCGACGTGGATGCGGTGATCGAGGGCCTGCGCGACGGCACCATCGACGCCATCGCCTCCGACCACGCCCCGCACACCTCCGAGCAGAAGGGCGTCGAGTTCAACCTGGCCCCCTCCGGGATGATCGGGATGGAATCGATGCTGGCCGTGGCGGTCAGCGAATTGATCGACCGGGTGCTCTCCTGGCCGGAGCTGCTCGCCAAGCTGACCGTCAACCCCGCCCGCATCCTCGGCATCCCCAAGGGCACGCTCGCCCCCGGTGCCGCCGCCGACGTCACCCTCATCGACCCGGACGCCGAATGGACCATCGACGTCCACGCCTTCAAGTCCAAGAGCCGCAACTGCCCCTTCCACGGCCGAACCGTCCGAGGCCGAGCCGTCCGCACCCTCGTCGCCGGCCGCACCAAGTTCACCCTCTAACCCAACGCGCCCCAAGTTGCCCCGATAATGACCGGCAACCGGGCGTTGTGTAATCTCATCTGAACCATGACACTATAGCGGCTGAGGGTTTCCATCCTTGTCATAGTTCGGGCTGCGAATGATTCCGGCGGCATTCCACATAGCGTCAAATATTGGCTGCATAACTCGCTGGACATCACAGTTAAAATCCTCGATCCACACATCGGGAAGAAGGAGATTATCTCGGTCAATCGGCGTCATTGGGCGTGCATGGCGTGCACGCTTAATGCAAGAACCCCGCACTCCCATACATGAAATCATTACCAAGACTGGCGGCTGACATCCCAAACTTTTCATAACCTCCAGCGATGACTCGACAGATCGCGCGGCATCGCGTTCCAATTCACTTGCAAAGAACACTTTTGGATCCTCGCTACAGAAAAAATAGGAACTGGTGTATTCAAAGATGCCGGTGCGAAACACTTGAAGGTAATCATCGCCGCTTGTTCCGCTTTGGTCTCCGCCGGCGTAAGTGATAAACCCGTCCACGTTGAGACGGTCATACGCTCCATTATAGTGGAACATAGGGATCAGCTTTGTCCGCTGGGACTCAATGGCATCAATGCTTATCGTGTGTGCCGTATGGAAGGCGGAAAGCGGAACAACATGCAAGACAGTCTTCGGACCAGCAGGTAGTGTGATCGGGCCTTGATCAGCAACGATCTTCGCCAAACGCTCGTCCCGGAAGCGGCGGATTCGCTCCGGCAGTGCGTCGGACAGGGCGAAAGCACTGCGAATCTCTCGCACATCAAGTTGATACTTGCCCGTACTCGTGCGGCTGAAGAACCGGGAAGCCTTATTGAATGTCACCATATGCGGTGATGCCCAGCTATCAGGCACTCGAACTATCAAGACCGGCCCCCTTTCGAATCCGTCAACCGGACGAATCTGTACGCCCGGAATGCGCGGGTCGATTCCGCTCAGCCGCATCTCTTCAAGACGTAGTGTTTCTTTGTCGGGGGAGATTTCGGGAAGGCCAATTGCCGCTATCGGTATTCCATCCTTCGCATCGACACCATACAACAAATCTCCCCCCGCCGCGTTAGCAAAGGACGAGACATCGGCCAAGAATTCGTGTTTGTTCTTGTCGCTTTTGCCGGGCAGTTCTCGCTTATACTCAATCTGCCGTCCCTCGGCAACTTTGTTCTCGATTAGAGCGTCGATGTCATTTTTCTCTATCTTGTCAAGAGGCTTCGGGATCATGGTTATCTCCTGTTACACCTTTTGGAGAATTATTAGAGGCGCATTCGACTGTCCTGGCCCAGCGTGAACCTGACAAACCCCATTCAGCAATCAGCGACTCGGAACCCCCGCGAGTCCCTCGGAATCACGGGGGCGGCCGTGCCCCTGGCATCTGGGGTCGCCCTCGGTTGCCCTTCACGTTGGAAGTATACAACCCATTCTAAAGATAAGTCAAGCCATAAGATGCGGGGAGTCTGTGCCGTCGTATTGTGCCGTTTGCCTTGATTTCATGTCGCCCCGGAGGATACTCGCCGAGCGGGGCAAGAGTACCGCTTGAACGCTGATTCCGCTACCCTGCTTCTGCCCGCGACAGCGCGGTCAGCCGGGGCAAGTGCTCATCGCCTGCCGGATGAACTCGGTTTTGGCGTCGGTGTAGGCGATGCGGTCGGCGTGGTGCTCTCCGGCCAGGCGCTCCTTCAGCTCGGCATAGGCTTGGGCGACTTCGGGGCGGGCGCGCAGGAGGTCGCGGAAGCGCAGCTCGGCGGCCTTGAAGCCGACCTCGCCGAAATGCAGATGGTGGGTGCGGCGTCCGGCGCGGTCGCGCTTGATGCACCAGGTGTACCAGGGCGGGACGTCGTCCCCGGAGGTCGGCCGCCAGAAGCAATCGTACCCCTGGGGTTCGAGCCTCTGGGGCACGACCTGCTTGGCCTCGTCGGCGTCTCGGACTTCGATGACGAGGTCGACAATGGGCTTCGCGGCGAGGCCGGGCACGGCGGTGCTGCCGAAGTGCTCGATCCGCAGCACCAGGCCGGGCGGCAGGCAGGCCCACAGATGGTCGCGTTCCTCCTCGAACCGCGCCGGCCAGGTCGGGTCGTAGGCGACCACATGCACCGCCTCGGCCGTGACCCGTTTGATCTTGTCTTCGAGGGTTTCCAAGTCAAGTCCTGAATCTGAGGCTGATGGGTTTCGTGCCCGTCTCCGCCGCTTTCTCCATCCGCCGGACACCGGTCATTCCCTGCGCGAGCCACCCGGCCCCCGATGTCCCAATGCTGCGGTCATCTTACCCATCGGGGCGAGGTTGTCAACGCGCGGGCGCGGCAACACCGTCAGCACCTACCGCGCCGGAACACAGCAGAAAATGAACATGGATAACAACGCCCAATTAACGCAGTACGCCATTGCCAACGGGTTGATCGATACTCTGTGATCAGGCTCGTCTCCCCCCCGCCTGTAAGGCAAACCACTACAAACGATTGCCTGAGAAATCTACGTCACAATCGTGCAAACGCCGCTATCGGGCTTCGAAATTGGGGTTTATGATGTTATTACAAGGCGTGGGTTGCGAAGCTGGCCCAGCCATTCTCATCGACAGGAGGAACCCTAATGTTAAGAAGCCTGCACGAAATCGAAGGCTATCGCATCGCAGCCACCGATGCGGAGCTTGGAAAGATCAAGGATTATTACTTTGACGATTCGGAATGGATTGTCCGGTATCTGGTGGTGGATACCGGTGGTTGGCTGTCCGGGCGACGCGTTCTGATCTCCCCGCTCAGCACCACGGAACCGGATTGGATCGCCCGCCGTATTCCGACGATCCTGACCAAGCAACAGGTAGAGAACAGTCCGGTGATTACGGAGGAGAAGCCGGTTTCGCGTCAAGAAGAGGAGTCTCTGGCCCGCTATTACCGCTGGGATTTCTATTGGGCAACGGGGCCTGGCTTCACCGGAGCCCAAGCCCCCCCGCCGGTACCGTACACCCCGCTGTCTTCCGAGTCCCGCGAGCAGAACGATCCCCATCTACGCAGTGTGAAAGAGGTGATCGGCTATCATATCGAAGCCCGGGATGGCGAGATCGGCCACGTGCATGACTTTATCGCCGAGACCGGGAATTGGCGAATCCGTTATCTGGTGTTGGATACGCGAAACTGGTTGCCGGGGCGTAAAGTGATTATTCCGCCGACCTGGATACAAAATATCACGTGGGCAAAAAAACAGGTTCGCGTGAACCTGTCGCGTGAACAGATTCAAGGCAGCCCGGAGTTTGATCCGGCGGCCCCGATCAACCGGGAATACGAGGCCCGGCTTTACGATTACTACGGGCGGCCCAAGTATTGGGAAACTCCGTAGCTTGAGGGAATCCGCCCCGTCCGTCGGGCGTTGGTGTGTCCGGAGCGGGCCTCAGCGGGTGCGGGCGGGTCCATACGAAAGGAGCAGCTTTATGGCACTGGATATTCATGAAGATGCCCAAGGGCGCGTGCTGGTGGTGCGATTGACCGGCAAGCTGGAGAAGGCCGATTACGAACGCTTCACCCCTTGGCTCGACCAGCGGGTCGAGGCACACGGTACGGTGCGCGTTTTGGTCGAGATGCATGCTTTCCACGGATGGACGGCCGGCGCGCTCTGGGAAGATACCAAGGTGGCGTTCAAGCACTTCAACGATATTGAACGCCTCGCTCTGGTCGGCGAGAAGAAGTGGCAGAAGGGAATGGCCACATTCTGCAAGCCGTTCACCAAGGCCGAAGTCCGGTTCTTCGAATTGGCCGACGTCGTGGAGGCGAGGACGTGGGTGCTGGAGGGTATGCCACCCTCTGAGGCAACCGAACAACAGCCCGTTGGATAAAGGAGCCCCCTTATGATTCATACCCTCACCGTGCCCGCCGGGGAAAACGATTACGCCGTCGCGGCCCAACAGCACGCCTTGGAGTGGTGCCGTTTGTTCAAGGCACGGTTGCGTGTGGTGGCGGCTTTCGACGCCGACCAAGTACCGGAAGGTGCTCAGGCAGAAGGCCCCGCCGAGCTGGCCGAGAAGGAGACCCGTGCCTTGGTCGCGACGGCCAGAGACCAAGGGCTGACGGCGGAAGGAACCTGTCGCGGGGAAGGCGTGGTGGACGGCCTGCTCAACGAGGCCCGAGACGCCGACCTCCTGATCCTTGGAATCCCGACGCTTGATCAGGCCCGAGAGGACCGTTTGGCGAAGGCCATCCTGAACCAAGAGCGCCCCCTGTTCGAGCAGGCAGAGAGCATGGTGCTGGCCGTTTGCGACCCGCCGCAGCCGGTTCAAAAACTGCTGGTCAATTATCAGGGCGGTGCTCTGGGAAAGCAAGCCCTGCGTATCGCGGGCGAAATGGCTCAACGAGGGCACTATCCGCTGGTGGTCGTTTCAATCGAACGGGATGTGCTGCTTGCGGAATCGCTGGTGACCTCGGCCGAGAAATTCATCGAAGGATATGAACTCGCCAAGGTTGAGACCGTCGCCAAGCGGGGCGAACCCAGCGAAGAGAGTGATATTCTGGATGCTACCGAAGAGGTGGGGGCGAATTATATTGTTATCAGCGAAGAACCCCGCGGGCTGGTGAGTCGGTTCCTGCTCCACTCGACCGCGGAGGGTGTGGCGATGGCCACTCGCTTGCCCGTGCTGATCGCCAGGTAACCACGTTCCGACGCCCTTCTCAGGCCGACGTGTGCTTTCGACGACGCGCCGCGTCCTGAGCTTCTTCCTGCTCGACATGGTCGCGCTGGTCCGAAACCGCGTTTTCATGGGCCTGATCGCCGTGACTTCCCGAACGGCGGCGGTCCAGTTCCTTCAGCCCGTCCGACCTGCCGTAGAGGATCAGGGTATCACCGGCCTCGACCTCGGCGCTCGCTTGGGGCACCCCGATATAGCTGCCGTCATCACGGTAGATGCCGAGTACGGAAACGCCCTCGTCGGGCAGTCGGCAATCCGCAAGCCGACGCCCTACCAGCCAGTCACCGGAGTGGACTTGAATCTCCATCACGCCGTAGTTGCCCGAAAGGTGCAGCAGGCTGGCATAATCGCGCACGTCGAGATTCGTCCATCGCCGGAGCGCCCAGGTCATGGCTCGGCTGACCCAGCCGTCGATGGCGCGGCTTTGGGCGAGGAGGAGCACGGCCAGTGCCCCGCCCGCCAACCCCAGCATCCGATAGAGCACCGTACCGGGCGCGTCGGCGGTGCCCACGAAAGAGAGGATCAGCGAGATGAGGATCGTGACCAGCCCGGCGCTTCGAAGCGTCATCAACAGCAGAATCACCCGTCTTCGGACAGGGTGTTGCACCACCTTCTCGGACTCTCCGGTGGTGAACCCCGTGCCGGTGAAGGCCGAGCGTGCCTGGAAGCGGGCGGCCTCCCAGGACAACCCGGTCGCGCTCAGGGCAATGGTGGCGAGGCGCGTGATCAACAGAGACAGGGCGAGTACTGCGAGCAGGGCCACCACGCCGACTATTCCGACCATCGGTTGTTCTCCTTTGCCAAACAGGACGTGTTCCCAGTATAACGGAGTCCATCTCCCAAGTCACGGCCTCAGCGCCAACCGGACACCTTCGGCCCCTCGGAGGCTCTTCGAGATTCGTAGTGCAAACCACCACAAAGAAACACGCCGAAATTCGATGTTTTATTCGACAAGACGGCGATTCCCGCATCTACCGCCGACGGGTATGCTTGTTCTTTAGAGAGGGGCAAAGCCAGCCGGTTCTCGGAGGATTCGCTATGCGTTACTGGGTACTGCTTCTGTTTGGATTGTTGACGGTGATGGCCGGAGTGTTTGGGTTCACCTCGTTGGGGGCCCGTTCAGGAGCCATCGCCCAGATTTTGTTCTATGTGTTTCTGGCATTCTTTCTGCTCCTTGCGGGCATGGCGGCCTCGGAATGGCGCCACCGCAAAAAGAGCGAGGAAATCCGAGAGGAGACCTCTGTATGAAGGCGTTGATTTTGGCGGCCGATGGGTTTGAAGACAGCGAATTGCTGGTGCCGAGGTATCGGCTCCTGGAAGCCGGGGTTCACGTCGAGGTGGCTGGGCCGGAAGGCGGAGAGGTTCTGACCGGCAAGCACGGCTACGAGGTGCAGGCCGACCTGTCGTTCACTTATATCAACCCCGACGCTTATGCCTTGGTCGTGATTCCGGGCGGAAAAGCCCCCGAGACGGTGCGGCTGGACAACTACGCGGTGAATGCCGTAAAGAAAATAGGCGAGGCCGACAAGGTGGTGGCAGCCATCTGCCACGGTGGCCAGGTTTTAATTTCTGCCCACGCGATACGGGACAAGAAGGCGACCTGCTGGCAGGGGATTCGCGATGACTTGATCGCGGCCGGAGCGGATTATGTGGATCAGGAGGTGGTGGTCGACGGCCATCTGGTAACCAGCCGATGCCCGGAC
>CAZBCO010000305.1:0-4455 GCA_964490295.1 uncultured Planctomycetota bacterium | reverse complement strand
GACCGCGATTTCTTCGGGAAACCGTTCGACGCTGAGAACATCATGCCCGGCCCGTTTCTCGACTTGCCGGAGAAGCCGCAGCGCCTTGAGCTTTGGCCGCTAGACGCCGGCTCACAAGGATAAAAACAGGCCCGGCAAAGTGTATAATCTACTCGAAATGTGCCACGGGCATCTTGCCCGTGTTCTATGTTTTGACGCAGATTAACGCAGATGAAGGGGGAGTTCTCGACAGGATTTACGGGATGAACGGGATAGGGGAAAATCCGGCATCCTGCCTGCCCGCCATAGCCTTGGCGGCGGACATCGAGGAGATTGGGCCACGGATGGACACGGATCAACGCGGATTATGACTGATGGTTCTCGGCTTCTGGCCAGTAGCCGGCAGCTAGCCCGTGCCCATCCGGATGGTGAACGCGGGCAGGATGCCCGCGTCACAGAAAAGCGCCCTGCGCAGTGTGCGCGTGGTGCAGAAAACCGTTCACCGCAGAGGACGCGGAGAAGAAGCGTTTTTTAGACGCTGATGGACGCTGATGTGGACTGATTTGGACTGATGGTTTGCTGTTTCTGGCTGATAGCTGACGGCTGATGGCTGATGGCTGACAGCTATTTGAAAAAGCACCCTTCGTGGGCTTCGTGCCCTTCGTGGTGAATAAAGATTTTCAGACACAGATTGACGCAGATTGAAAGCAGGATGCGCGAGCAGGAGCACGAGTAAGAGCACGAGCACGAGGTGTTCCCATGCGCCCGCGCCCCCGCGCGCCGATGCGCTCCAAGGCGGATTGGCTGATGGCTGACGGCTGATAGCTTCATCGAGCACGAGTCGATCCCATGACTCCCATGCTCCCATGCTCCCGCGCTCCCATGCCCCCATGCGCCCCCGGCGGCCGCTGGGCGGCGCCGGGGAACGGGTTGACCGTTTTCATCCCTGGCACCGCCCCGCAGGCCCGGTTTGGCGTTACAGAATGGGCAGGTAGGTATCCAGCTCGAACTGGCTCACGTGGGTGCGGTAGCGGTCCCACTCGATCTTCTTGTTGGCGATGAACTTCTCGAAGATGTGATCGCCCAGCGCCTCACGCACCAGGGAGCTCTGCTCGGTCTCGATCACGGCCTCGAAGAGGTTGCCGGGCAGCTCGGTGATTCCGCAGGCGCTGCGGGCGTCAAGCGGCATCTCGAAGATGTCCTCTTCCACCGGGGAGCCCAGTTGGTAGTTCTCCTCGACGCCCTTCAACCCGGCGGCCAGCATCACGGCGAAGGCGAGGTAGGGGTTGCAGGAGGGATCGGGGCAGCGGAACTCGGCCCGGGTGGCCTTTTCCTTGCCCGGCTTGTACATCGGCACGCGCACCAGGGCGGAGCGGTTGCGCCGCGCCCAGGAGATGTACACCGGGGCCTCGTAGCCCGGCACCAGCCGCTTGTAGGAGTTCACCGACGGTGCGACCACCGAGCAGATCTCGCGGGCGTGCTTGAGCAGGCCGGCGATGTAGGCCTTGCCGGTCGCGGAGAGGTGATAGGCATCCTGCGCATCGAAGAAGGTGTTTTTGCCGTCCTTGAACAGGGACATGTGGGTGTGCATGCCGCTGCCGTTTTCGCCGAAGATGGGCTTGGGCATGAAGGTGGCGTGAACGCCCTCGCGCATCGCGACTTCTTTGACCGCGAGGCGATAGGTCATCGCGTTGTCGGCCATCTTGAGGGCCTCGTCGTAGCGCAGGTCGATCTCGTGCTGGCTGGGGGCCACCTCGTGGTGGCTGTATTCGACCACGATGCCCAGCTTCTGCAGCTCGAGCACGGTCTTGCCGCGCAGGTCGCTGCCCACGTCCAGCGTGCTGAGGTCGAAATAGCCGCCGGCGTCCAGCCCCTCACACTTCGAGCTGGCATCTTTGAAATAGAAGTATTCCAGCTCCGGACCGACGTAGAAGGTGTCGAAGTGCATCGCCTTGGACTTGGCGATGACGCGCTTCAGCGCCCCGCGCGGGTCGCCCTCGTAGGGCGTGCCGTCGGGCTTGAGAATGTCGCAGAACATCCGGGCGACGTGAGCGCCCTCCGCCGGTGCCCAGGGCAGCACCACGAAGGTGCTGGGGTCCGGCATCGCCACCATATCGCTCTCGTGGATGCGGGCGAAGCCTTCAATGGAGGAGCCGTCGAAGCCCATCCCGTCCTCCAGGCCGACCTCCAGCTCGTCCACGGTGATGGCGAAGCTCTTCAGCGTGCCCAGCACGTCCGTGAACCAGAACTGGATAAACTTGACTCCATGCTCCTCCACTGCCTTCAACACATCCGCCTTTGTCATACCCGCCATACCAATACTCCATACAAAACAACCCGGTAAACAAACAAACCACGCTAGAACCTATAGCAAATTCCGTGCCACAAATCGAGACTTTTTATAAGTTATTACCTCAAATAACTTTACGCATAATCACGCCAGATTCAACCGCGCCAAAGCCATACATATATGTAGAATCGACACCCGCATCCTACAAATATGTAGCATAATCTCCGGCAAATCCAACAAGCGGCCGCCCGGACATTCCGTTGCACGGCGGCTCCCGGAGCGCTATCATATCCCTCACGGAACATCGACCGCGAGAACCGAAAAAACCGGGGCCTCCGGCCCGCCCCCACTGGAAGGAGTTCAAGACAATGGCCCAAGAGCATACCTACGGCCACATGGTGCAGGAATACTACGTCGAGCGCGTCCGGGCAGTGACCGAGGAGCGCCGGGCGGCAAGGGCCGGGATCAAGACGAAGGCCCAGTTCGAGCGGCTTCAGGCCGAGATTCGCCGCAAGCTCCGGCGCGCCTTCGGCCCGATGCCCAAGCGCACCCCGCTGGAGGTGCGCACCACCGGCCGCCTCGAACGCGACACCTACACCATCGAGAAACTGATCTACCACAGCCGCCCCAACTTCCCGGTCACGGCCAACCTCTACCTGCCGACACGAGGCCGCGGCCCCTTCCCCGCGGTGCTGGGCACCTGCGGGCACGCGACCGAGGGCAAGGGCGAGCCGATCTATCAGGCCTTCGCCATGCACCTGGCCCGGATGGGCTACGTGGTACTGATTTACGACCCCATCTCGCAGGGCGAGCGGATGCAATTCCTCGGCCTCCCCGAATCGCAGCGTCCCGGCGGACTCTGCCCCGACCATAATATGATGGGGAAGCAGATGCGGCTGGTCGGGGACTTCTTCGGCTCGTGGCGCCTGTGGGACGGGATCCGGGGGCTGGACCTGCTGGCGGCCCGACCGGAGGTGGACGCCTCGCGCCTGGGCGTCACCGGTAATTCCGGCGGCGGCACGATGAGCACCTGGCTGACCGCTCTCGACCCGCGCCTCACGATGGCCGCACCCAGTTGCTTCGTCACGCGGCAACTGAACAACCTCGAAAACGAAGAGGCCCAGGACGCCGAACAGGTGCCGCCGGGCTTCCTGGCGATGGGCATGGCCCTCGCCGACTGCTTCCTCGCCCATGCCCCCCGGCCGACCCTGCTGCTCGGCCAGGCCAACGATTTCTTCGACCCCCGCGGGCTGGAAGCAAGCTACGAGGAGCTGCGGCGGCTCTATCGCATCGCCGGGGCCGAGGAGAATGTCCGGCTCTTCATCGGGCCGGGCGACCACGGCTACGGCATCGAAAACCGCGAGGCGATGTATCGCTTCTTCAACCGGCACGCCGGCGTACGGGCAAGCTCCCGCGAGCCGCGCCCGCTCAAGGCCGAAATCCCCCAGACCCTGCACGTGACCCACAGGGGCCAGGTCCACCCCCTCAAACCGGCCCACGCCTTCGACTTCACCCGCGAGGATGCCGACAAACTGGCCGCGAAACACAAGGGGCTTTCCGGCGAGGCCCTGGCCAAGGCCCTCACGCGATACCTCGCCCTGCCGAAACGCACCGCGACACCGCACTACCGCGTCCTCCGCCCCCAGCCGGTCGAGGCCGCCAAAACCGCGTCGCAGGTCGATAACCGGTTTGTGGTCGAGACCGAGCGCCACGCCCTGGCCATGCTCCACCTCTTTGACGACAAAAACGTGTACCGGTTCCCCGAAGCAAAGCGCGCGACGGTGTATGTGCCGGACCGCTCGTCGGTGGACGAATTCGTCGCCGGTGCCGCGCCCGCCGAGGCTCCCTTGCTGGCCGTCGATGTGCGCGGCCTCGGAAGCCTGACCGCCTTGACCTGTAAACAACGCGACTTTTTCCACCTCTACGACTCGGACTACATGTACAACACTTACGGTGAGATGCTCCTCGAACCCTACAGCGGACGGCGAACACACGACCTGTTGTGCGTGCTCGACCTGCTGGCGGCCAAGGGCTGCCGGGAGGTCCACCTGGTGGGACGCGGCCTCGGCGCGGTCTGGGCCACCTTCGCCGCGGTGCTCCACCCCCTGGTCAAGCAGGTCACGCTGCACAACGCCCTGCTCTCCTATCACGAATTGACGCAGACGCCGGTGCAGCGCTGGCCGGCC
>CAZBCO010000304.1:0-5714 GCA_964490295.1 uncultured Planctomycetota bacterium | reverse complement strand
ATAAAGGTCCCGGCCGGATTCGAACCGGCGTACACGGATTTGCAATCCGCTGCCTAACCGCTCGGCCACGGGACCAAAGCTTTCAGCTTCACGAGGATAATAACGATACGGTGTGGGGATGTCAAGTGTCGAGCATCGCCTTGAGCCGCATAGGGAATACCCCCCGATTTAGCAGCCGAGGCTCTGCGAGCTTGAAACCCGCCGAATTTGCTGTTATATTCCCGCGTGGCGGGTGATGGCGCCCCTGGGGGCCAACTCCGTTCGCCGGTCTGCGCTCTTCGAGGGCTGGAGGTTTCGGTTGAATACGCCTGATGCACAGCACGAGCCGCACGCACCCCGCGGGAAGCGGGCGGGACTCCGGACCATTCTGGCCATCGGGCCGCACCCGGACGATGTGGAGATCGGCGTGGGCGGAACGCTTCTCACACTGGCCGCTGCCGGGCACACGGTGCATCTTCTGGACATGACCAACGGCGAGCCAACGCCCCAAGGCAACCCGACGATACGGGCCAAAGAAATGGCGGCGGGTGCGGAAGTGCTGGGCGTCGCGGGCCGCACCACGCTCGACCTGCCCAACCGCTATGTGATGGACAGCATCGAGGCCCGCACCAAGGTGGCCGAGGTGATCCGAACCATCAGGCCGGATCTCTTGCTGGTTCCCTACTGGATCGATGCGCACCCGGACCATGTGGCCACGTCGCAGATTTGCGATGCCGCGCGTTTTCAAGCCAAGTTGACCAAGACGGACATGGCGGGTCAGCCGTGGTATCCGTCGAAAATACTGTATTACCTGTGCTCGCACCTGCGGATCGCGTTTCCGGCGAGCGTCATTGTGGACGTTTCGGAGCATTTCGAGACCAAAGTCCGGGCGCTGAAGTGTTATCCGTCACAGTTCGAGCGTGACGGTGAATGGCCGGTGGTTGAGTTGATGACTCGTTATGCGAAGTATTTCGGGGCATTGATCGGCTCGGACTATGGCGAGCCGCTGATCTCGCGCGAGCCGTTGGGCGTGACCGATATTCGAGACCTGATCTAATGGAGAAGACTGTGGGACAGACACTTGCCGAGAAGATTTTAAGCCGCAAATGCGACCAGCTCGTGAAGGCCGACGATTTCATCATCGCCCGCACCGACGTGTGCCTGGCACAAGACGGAACCGGCCCGCTGGCGGTCCGCCAGTTCCAAACTACCGGCTTCACCGAGTTGGCCAAACCCGATGGAACGGTGTTCTTTCTTGACCACGCTGCTCCCAGCCCGCGCCGTGAGCTGTCCAACGATCACATTACGCTACGGGATTTCGCCAAAACTTACGGCTGCCGGCTGGTGGATATCGGCGAGGGTATCTGCCACGAAATCGCGGTGGAAGACCACGTGAAGCCCGGCGACCTGGAGGTCGGGGCCGATTCGCACACCTGCACCGGCGGCGCGCTGTGCGCGTTCTCGACCGGCATGGGCAGCACCGACGTGGCAATGGCAATGGCCCTGGGCAAGACCTGGCTGCGCGTGCCGCAGACCTTTAAAATACACGTCACCGGCACGATGCCGAAGGGCGTGTACTCCAAAGACCTGATGCTGTACCTGATCGGGATGCTGACCGCGGACGGCGCGACGTACAAGGCGCTGGAGTTCTGCGGGCCGACCATCGACGCGATGCCGATGTCCGAGCGGATCACGCTGGCCAACATGGCGGTTGAGGCCGGCGCGAAGACTGGGTTGTTCGCCTCAGACGAGACCACGCGCCGGTACCTCGCCGAGTTCGGGCGCGAGCGAGACTACCAACCCATTCAGGCCGATGCCGACGCGACGTATGAGCGGGTGATTGAGATAGATGCGGCACAACTGGTGCCGACGGTCTCCTTCCCGCACACGGTCGATAACACACGCCCCATCGACGAGGTGGGCGAGGTACCGATTCAGCAGGTGTTTATCGGCAGCTGCACCAACGGGCGGCTGTACGACCTGGAAGTCGTCGCGGAGATGGTCCGGGGCAAGAAAAAGGCGGACGGTGTCCGGGTCATCGTGACACCAGCGTCACCTCGTGTGCTGAGCGACGCCCTGAAGGCGGGCGTGATTCAGACGCTGATCGATTTCGGAGCGACGATCACCACACCCGGCTGCGGAGCTTGTGTCGGCGTACACGGCGGCATCCTGGGCGATGGCGAGGCCTGCCTGGCAACGACCAACCGAAACTTCAAGGGGCGGATGGGCAATCCCGAAGGCTTTATCTACCTCGCCTCTCCCGCCACCGCCGCCGCCACCGCCCTCACCGGCAGAATCTCCGACCCGCGGGAGATTGTGTAAGATGGGGAAACGGGAAAACGGGAAAACGGGAAAATGGGATATTGATGAGCTGGTGACCAAGGTCATTGGCTGTTGTATCGAAGTGCATAAGGCCCTGGGACCTGGCTTCCTGGAATCTCTCTATCATCGTGCTTTAGAAATCGAATTAGCCGCTAATAGTTTGCCCTTTGAAACCCAAAAGCCAATTCGCATTTCCTACCGCGACCATTTCGTCGGGGAACATCGGCTGGACCTTTTGATTGATGACCAGCTCGTTGTCGAGTTGAAAACTGTTGAGCATATCACTAGAGACCATTACGCCCAGCTTAAATCCTATATGAACGCCGTAAACCAGCAGATTGGGCTTCTAGTCAACTTCGCCGGCTCGACGGTAAATGTCCGCCGCGTGGAATTAAACAAAGCCCCTTCTCCCGTTCCCCCGTTTTCCCGTTCACCTCATATTACACAACTCAAGGATTAACCTATGGCCACGTTCCCCCTTTCTCCCTCTTTACACAAGGACTAAAGCATGAAGGGTAAGGCTTGGAAATTTGGTGATAACATTTCGACGGACTTGATTTGTCCGGGGCGGCTGTTTCATCTGCGGTCGAATCTGCCGGAGTTGGCGAAGCATGTGCTGGAAGACGCGGACCCGGAGTTTGCGTCGAAGATGCAGGCCGGCGACTTCGTGGTCGGCGGGCGGAACTTCGGGCTGGGGTCCAGCCGCGAGCACGCCCCCACCATCATCAAGCTGGCGGGCGTCAGCGCGGTCATCGCCAAATCGTTCGCCCGCATCTTCTTCCGCAACTGCATCAACGTCGGCCTGCCCGCCATTGAGCTTGACACGGATCAGATCAACGAGGGCGACCAGCTGGAAGTAGACCTCGGCTCCGGTGTGCTCAAGAACCTGACACAGGACACAGAACTCACCTTCCCGCCCCTGCCGCCGGTGATGCAGACCATTCTGGCCGATGGCGGCCTGGCCGAGCATATCAAGAAGCACGGCGACTTCAAGCTGGGCTGAGTCCGCTGGGGCACCCTGGGTGCGGCGAACAGAACGAGCACGAGTACGAGTATGAGCACGAGTAGGAGCATGGGGGGGAGTGAGGGGACATCCCCGTTCAGCACGTATAAGGCCGCTCTCGATTACCTGTTCAATTTCACCGATTACGAACGGATGCACCGGGTGACCAAGGCGACCTCGGTGTTCGGGTTGTCGCGAATGAACAAGCTGCTGGATTACTGCGGGAATCCCCAGCGGCAGTTGCGGGCGGTGCATATCGCGGGCACCAAGGGCAAGGGGTCGACCGCCGCGATGCTCGCGTCGATGCTCCAGGCCGCCGGACTCCAAGTCGGGCTTTATACGTCGCCGCACATTATGGATATCCGTGAACGCATTCAGATCAACGGCGAATGGATTACCGAAGCGGCTGTGGTCGAAGTGCTGAACGACCTGCACCCCTACCTGGAGGTCGCCGCCAAGGGGGGCGACACCTACGCTCCGACCTTCTTCGAAACCTTCACCGTCATCGCGTTTATCCACTTCCTCCGGCAGGCGGTTGACCTCGCGATCATTGAGGTGGGCCTGGGAGGGCGCCTGGATGCCACCAACGTGCTTCAACCGCTGGCCTGCGGCATCACACCGATCAGCTTTGACCACACCGATAAACTGGGCAACACGCTCGCCCTGATAGCCGGCGAGAAGGCCGGCATTGTCAAGCGCGGTGTCCCGGTCATCTCCGGGGTGCAGAAGCCCGAAGCCCTGGATGTCATTCGTGCGAAATGTGCGGAACTCGACGCACCGCTGCATGTCGTCGGGGAGGACATTACGTTCGAAGACGCCCCAACCGGCAATACCACCCCTTGTCCGCCGAGGTTTTCGGTAAACACATGGCGGCGTCGGATATCGGACTTGACGGTGCCGCTGATCGGGCGTCATCAGCGCGAAAATGCGGCCACGGCGATTGGCCTTGCGGACCTGTTGTGCGAGCGCGGCTGGGACCTCAGCGAGGCTTGCTTGCGCTCCGGAATGGCCGCTGTCGCCTGGCCCGCCCGAATCCAGACGGTGTCCACACAACCCGAAATCATCATTGACGGAGCACACAACCCGGCCAGCGCCTCGGTGCTGGTCGATGCCCTGGCCGAACTGCCGCCCAAGCGAACCGTGCTGGTGTTCGCCGTCGCCGCCGATAAGGATGTCCGGTCCATGCTCCGCATTTTGGGCACTTCTACCGACAGCGTGGTCTTCACGCGGACCCGCAACCCCCGCGCTATGGACCCCGCCCAAATTCAGATGCTGTTGGATGAACTGGGCATTAATATCACGAGTTACACCGCCCCCACCCCAACAGAAGCGATTGCACTGGCTCGAAAATTGGCGTCCGAAGACGCCCGCGTCGTCATTACCGGATCGATGTATCTGGCCGGTGAGGCCCTGGCCGAATGGCCCCACTCGACGCCGCTTCACCCCGCCAGAGGTTAAATGATACCCCTTCTCGCCGTTTGGGTCGGGTTCGCGGCTTGACTTTTGCCGTCTTTTCGCGTAACCTGTGTTTTCAGAAGGCGGGGTGCAAGACCGTCTGACACTTAGAGGGTTAATTACTCAGAGGATACGTCGATGGGCAAGGATTATCGCCGGGATAAACTGAACTGGCGGTCGAAGAAGGCCAACCACGGCCGCAAGCCGAACACGGGCAAGCGGACCGGGGCCAAGAAGAATTGGAAGTAACTCCCCAAAGGGAGGACAAAACGATGAGGCGGTTGACGTTTTCGGTCGCTGCGATGAGCGCTCTAATGCTCGCCGTGGTCGCTTCTTCGGCGGGGGCAGGGTTCACCGACGAAGAAACGCGGCTGGCCATTGAGTTCTCCCGTCGTCTGGCGGATTCCAAGTCCCCCATCTTTGACCAAGAGTTAGCTCGCACCTACCGCAACATCTATCTGCGGCGGGCCTATGCTCTGGACCCGGAGCCGGCCGAGGTGTTGGCGAAAGAGGTCGAGAAGCGGGAGTATCGTCTCAAGGGACAGGATCGGCAGCAATACTTCGCCTGGGGACTCGATGCTCTGGTACGCGGTGCCTCGCTCGCTGATATTCGAGCCACAATTTCGGCGATCCTCAGCGAGACCATGCACGAGAATGACAAGACCTATTATCTTGATGTGCTGCTGCGCAACGCCTCCACCACCACCTCACCCGTCCCGATGATCGAATTGATGGCCAAGGCTCGGGGCAACGGTGTGGTGGGGCGAAATCTCAGGGAGCTGGTTTCCTGGGCGATGGGCCATGTGATTCGCGGCGAGGACACCGTCTATCTTAAGCAGTTTTACGATGCGGTGACTCAGGTAACTCCCTTTGCCAACGCCCAGCGGGCCTTCATGAACAAATGCTACACGCTGATCGAACAGCGTGTGCCCCCGCGCGCTCTGGCCGATGCCGC
>CAZBCO010000303.1:0-3695 GCA_964490295.1 uncultured Planctomycetota bacterium | reverse complement strand
GACTAGGGGCTTGACCGGGGGGCGTGGGCGGGGGTATGGTGGTATGGGCGGGCGGAGCGGCAGGAGATTACATCGAGGTCTCGCGCCGCGCTAATACGCCGCTAAGAATATCAGGCAGGATATGCGGCTGTGAACGTCCCTGTGGAAGGAGCGGTGCTATGGCGAAAGAAAGAATCCTGGTGGTTGACGACGAGGAAGATATTCTGGAACTCGTCCGTTACAACCTGACCAAGGATGGGTACAAGGTGACCTGCGTGGCCAGCGGGGAGGCGGCTCTGGCATCGGCGAAGGATCAGGTGCCGGACTTGGTGGTCCTCGACCTGATGTTGCCGGGCGTGGACGGGCTGGATGTGTGCCGGGCGCTGAAGGCCGACGCCAAGACCGCTCATGTCCCGATTGTGATGTTGACCGCCAAGGGCGAAGAGGCGGATATCGTGACCGGGCTGGAGCTGGGCGCGGACGATTACATGACCAAGCCGTTCAGCCCCCGCGTGCTGCTGGCCCGGATTCGTTCGGTGTTGCGCAAGACCTCGCGGGCCGAGGGAGACGACCACGAGGTGGTGCAGGTGCATGACCTGGTGATCAATCCGGGCCGCCGCGAGGTGTTGTACAAGGGCAAGGGCATCGACCTGACCTATACCGAGTTTGGCATTCTGCACCTGCTGGCCCGCCGTCCGGGCTGGGTGTTTACGCGCTATCAGATCATCGACGGGGTGCGCGGCGAGGACTATGCGGTGACGGACCGGTCGGTCGATGTGCAGATCGCCGGGCTGCGCAAGAAGTTGGGTTCTGCCGGGAAGTATATCGAGACGGTTCGCGGCGTGGGCTATCGATTCAAGGAGTAGCATTGAAGAAGCCGAAGCTGTTCTGGCAGCTTTTTCCCTCGTATCTTTTGATTATGCTGCTGGCCCTGGGCTCGGCGACGTGGTACGCCTCGCGCACGATGCGCCGGGCGATGCTGGAGCATTTCGCGGAGAATCTGCTGGCCCGTGCGCGGGTGGTGGGCAGCCACGTGGCGGCGGAGGTGGCCGAGGAGGATGCGGCGGCGGTGCAGGCCCTGGTGCAGCGGTTGGGCGAGGCGGCGAACACGCGGATTACGGTGGTCTCTCCCCAGGGGGCCGTGCTGGGCGATTCGTCGAGCGATCCGACCGCGATGGAGCCCCACGCCGACCGTCCGGAGATTCGCGACGCCCTGGCCGGCGATTCGGGCCAGGCGGTGCGGCTCAGCGACACGCTCGACCAGCAGATGATGTATGTGGCCGTGCCGATCCATCATCAGGGCCGCTTTGTGGGCGTGTCGCGCGTGGCGTTGTCGCTGCGTTCGATTCAGGAGTCGGTGCGGGCGGTCTATCGGGAGATCGCTCTGGGCGGGGTGGTGGTGACGGTCATCGCCGGGCTGATCAGCTTCTTTGTCTCGCGCGCGGTCAGCCGCCCGCTGGAGGAGATGACCCGCGCGGCCCGGCGCTTTACGGCGGGCGACCTCAAGGCGCGCCTGCCGGTGGCTCCCTCGGCGGAGATGACCAGCCTGGCCGAGGCGATCAACCGGGCGGCGGCGGAGCTCGACGCCCGCATCCAGACCATCACCCGCCAGCGTAACGAGCACGAGGCCATCCTCGCCAGCATGGCCGAGGGCGTGCTGGCGGTGGACACCGACGAGCGGATCATCAGCATCAACCTCACCGGCGGCCAGATGCTCAGCGTGGTTCCCTCCCGGGCCGTCGGGCGGACCATTCAGGAGGCGATCCGCCAGCCGGACTTGCAGAAATTCGTGGCCCGAACGCTGGCCGCGTCGGAGCCGGTGGAGACGGATATCGTGCTCCGCTCCGGGGCGACCACGCTGCTGCGAGCTCACGGGGCGGTGCTTCGCGACGCGACCGGGACGCGCATCGGGGCGGTGGTCGTCTTGAACGACGTGACCCGCGTCCGGCGGCTCGAAACGCTCCGGCGCGACTTCGTCGCCAATGTCTCCCACGAGCTGAAAACCCCGATCACCTCGATCAAGGGCTTTGTCGAGACGCTGATCCAGGACCGTCCCAAGGACCCGGCCGAGGCCGAGCGCTTCCTCCAGATCATCGCCCGCCACGCTGACCGGCTGACCGCGATTATCGAAGACCTCTTGCTGCTGTCGCGGATCGAGCAGGACCAGGAGGGCGCCCAGGTCGAGATGCAGCCCTGGCCGATGCAGGACATCCTCCAGCCCGCGGTGCAGGCCTGCGAGGCGCGGGCTGCGGAGCGCGGGATGACGATTCGCCTGGTCTGCCCCGACGACCTCACCGTGGTGCTCAACGCCCACCTGATGGAGCAGGCGGTCCTCAACCTGATCAACAACGCGGTGAAGTACAGCGACCCGAACACCGACATTGAGGTCGCGGCCGGCCGGGAAGACGCGACCGTGTTTATCCGGGTGAGCGACCACAGCCCCGGCATCGACGAGGAGCAGCTCCCGCGCCTCTTCGAGCGGTTCTACCGCGTGGACAAGGGCCGCAGCCGTTCCGAGGGCGGCACCGGGCTGGGCCTGGCCATCGTCAAGCACATCGCTCAGGTGCATCGCGGGACGGTTCTGGCCGAGAGCCGCCGCGGCGTCGGCAGCGTGTTCACCATCCAGCTGCCCGCGCAGCCCGCGTAGCGTCGCTAATATTCTCACCAAATCCACATATTCGACTCAACCTGTTCTTACGCACCGCGCGCATACTGTCCGCAGAAATGATGGCGTGGCCAGGCGGGCCGGACGGCTGGGGCCGTGCCCCAGAAGGAGAACGGATGGTTATCGAGGCGATGGAACTCGACCCGCAAGCAGAGCTTCTGACGGAGGTCCGTCGGCAGTCGCTGCGGATGATCAACACCGTCGCGGTGATGTTCGACCGCGCGGTGAACGCGGTGTTCGGGGAGGTGGACGCGATGACCGCCCGCGATGCGGTGCTGGAGATGGACCGGCAGGTGGACCGCACCCAGCGGGAAATCCGGCGCGGTCTGGTGCTCTACCTCGGCGGCCAGCCCAAGAGCGATGCCGAATGTTGCCTGGCCCTGATGGTGGTGGCCAAGGACGCCGAGCGGGCGGGAGACTATTGCAAGAATCTGCTGGAGCTGGCCACCCTGGCGCACGGAGCGCTGGGGGACACCGCTTACGGCCCGGTGCTGCGGGAGATGTGCGACCAGGTCAGCCGCCTGTTTGCCCCGGTACGCAGCGCCCTCACCGCCCCCGAAATGGCCCTGGTTCGCCTGGTGGTGGCCCGCGCCGCCGATATCCGAACCCGTTGCACCGCCATCATCCGGGAGGTGGCCAACGACACCAGCCTGACTGAGAACCACGCGGTCTGCGTGGCTCTGGCGTTTCGCGGATGCCGCCGGATCAGCGCGCACCTTGCCAATATCGTTTCGGCCGCTGCGGGGCCGGTGTATGGCCTGGGGGAGACGGCGGATGTGTTGGACGCCTGTGCCGGCTCTTCCGAAGGAGTGTTGCTGTGATGCAGAGCATCGTCAACCCCGTTTTGTTCAGGAGAAACTTGATGAGCAAAGTGTTGCGTCCGTTGACTCGCTTGACGAGGTCTCCCCGAAGCCTGGCCCTGGCGGTGGCGCTGTTGGGCGTATGGCTGCAAGGGTGCGCCTCGACGGGTGACCCGATGGCCGGGCCGCCGATCGAGCTGACCGTCACGCTGGACCGCACCGACTATCGGCTGGGCGACCCGCTGGTGGCG
>CAZBCO010000302.1:0-5649 GCA_964490295.1 uncultured Planctomycetota bacterium | reverse complement strand
GCGTGGGAGCATGGGAGCATGGGAGCGCGGGAGCATGGGAGCATGGGAGCGCGGGAGCATGGGAGCGCGGGAGCGCGGGAGCGTGGGCCTACCTCGTTCTCGTACTCGTGCTCGTACTCCTGCTCGTGCTCGAAACGTGGCACGGGCGGCCCGCCCGTGATTGAAACGTAGCACGGCTGTCCCAGCCGTGATTCAAAACATTGGACGCCCGCCGCCGCCGGGGGCTATGGCGGACAGGCTGATTGACGCTGATCTGAAAACCGATTAACACAGATAAAACCACTCACCGCAGAGCACTCAGAGGCTCTCCCTCGTGCTCTTGCTCGTACTCATGCTCGTGCTCGAAATGTGGGCACGGGCATCCTGCCCGTGATTCAAAATCAGGATGCACGGGCTGGACGCCCGTGCCACGGTAAAGCCCGCCGCCAAGACGCCCGCGCCACGCTCGGATTCCCGTTCGCAATCGGCCTCTCGCGACGGTATAATGTGGGCGGTTGCAGGTGCCGCTTGTGGAGCGAGGAGGAGGCAATGATCGGTGGTTGTCTGGATTCCCCGCTTCCCGCCAGCCGCCTGCGAATGAGAGAGGAAATGCGGTGATTTTCCATTGTTATTTAACTTAACTGCAGTGTGAGGGGATTCGACAAATGACAGAGTTCTTCCTTGTTCTTGCCTTGGCGGGTGCCGCATACCTGGGCATCACACTATTCATCTACCGCAAGCGATTAATGAAGCTTGCCTCTGAACTCCGCGTTCAGAAGGTGAAATATGATCGGGACGTCAAGCAGTGGCAAGAGTATTCGGCCGGGCTAAAGGCAACAGCCGACCGCCTCTCGAAGTACGAAGTCATTGTTGACGCTGAGGCGAAGGCGGCGGAACTTGAGCAGGCCGGCCAAGCCAATCTCGAAAATGCCAACCGGGAAGCAGCCGAGATCACAACTGAAGCGAGGGAGACGGCGAAGAAGGCCAAGTCGGAGAGCAGAGAACTTCTCGACACGGCGACCATCCAAGCGGGACGAATCATTGCAGACGCGAAGACGCAAGCTGAGAAAATCGCCGGTGATGCGTATGAGGCAATGAAGAATGCCGATCTGTACGAACAGACGGCGAAGGCGATGAAGAACGTCATCAAGGGTTACGGCGACGAATACATCATCCCGAGTCATAGTCTGTTGGACGATCTGGCTGAGGAGTTCGGCTATACCCAAGCCGGCAGAGATTTGAAGGAGGCCCGTGAACGATCAAGGGCGATGATTCGGAATGGAACCGCGGCGATCTGTGAATATGTAGAAACCAGCAGACGGGATACGGCTATCAATTTCGTCACGGATGCCTTTAACGGGAAGGTGGACTCAATTTTGTCGCGCGTTAAACACGATAATGCGGGCAAGCTGAAGCAGGAGATCCTCGACGCCTTCACCTTGGTCAACTTCAACGGAAAGGCATTCCGGTCCGCCCGCATTACGGAGGAGTACCGTAACGCACGGCTCGAAGAGTTGAAGTGGGCGGCCGTCGCCCAGCAGTTGCGGCTGGAAGAGCGCGAAGAACAGCGGCGGTACAAGCAGCAGATGCGGGAAGAGGCCAAGGCGCGCAAGGAATACGAGCGAGCAATGCGTGAGGCCGAGAAGGAAGAGGAAATGCTCCGTAAGGCAATGGAGAAGGCCCAGCAGCAGGCGGCACAGGCAACTGCCGAACAGCGTGCAGAGTTTGAACGCCAACTCGAGGAACTCGGTCAGAAGCTCAAAGAAGCGGAAGAGCGTAACCAGCGCGCCATATCAATGGCTCAGCAGACGAGGCGGGGCCACGTCTACGTCATATCAAACATCGGTTCGTTTGGTGACAACGTCTACAAGATCGGGCTGACGCGACGCCTGGAGCCACTTGACCGGGTACGAGAACTGGGCGATTCCAGCGTGCCGTTTGAGTTTGACGTCCATGCACTTATTCCCAGCGAGGACGCTCCTGCTCTTGAGACAGCGCTGCACAAACAGTTCGCCTTGATGCAGGTGAACAAGATCAACTACCGCAAGGAGTTCTTCAGAGCAGACCTCAAGGACATCCGCGAACAGGTTGACAGCCTCGGCCTCGATGCAAAATGGACGATGGCGGCGGAGGCAAGGGAGTACCGGGAGAGTTTGGCCGTCGAGAAGGCGCTTGCGGACAATCCCGCGATGCAAGAGGCCTGGATCAACCGGCAGTTGGAGATGGATGCGGTCAGCCAGTACATGGAGGATGATGAGGGTAGCGATGCGGCCTGATCTCTCCGTGTGGGATTGTGCTTATTAAGACCGGTGATTGCCTGTGCGACGCCCTTCCGGCTCACGATCAAAAGCCCTTGCGCAAAGCCGCCGGCTGTGGTACTGATAAAGGCGCTTCGGTTCGTGAGTCGGGGGCCGCGCCTCCGCGTGGCTCCGGTGTTTTGGACGTACGCACCATCTGCCTCCGGGCCGGACTGATGGGCCAGTTCCGAAAAGCTGTTTTGGACACAAGCAAAGGAAAACAACAAATGGGCAAAAAGGCGTTGGTGGTGTGGGGCGGATGGGACGGGCATACCCCGGAGCCGTCGGTGAAGGTGTTCATCCCCTGGCTGGAGCAGCATGGGTTCGAGGTGGAGGTGTCTGAAACGCTGGACGCCTATCTGGACGCGGAGAAGATGCAGGGCCTGGCGCTGATCGTTCAGTGCTGGACCATGGGAAAGATTACGGGCGACCAGCGCAAGGGCCTTTGCCAAGCGGTGGCGGAGGGCGTCGGGCTGGTCGGCTGGCACGGCGGCATCATTGACTCCTTCCGCGAGGATACCGAATATCAGTTCATGACCGGCGGGCAGTGGGTGGCGCATCCGGGCGGGTGCATTCCCGCCTACCAGGTCGACATCACGGACCGGGAGCATCCGATCACCCAGGGCATCGGCGACTTCGTGCTCCGGGATACCGAGCAGTACTACATCCACTGCGATCCGGGCGTCCACGTGCTCTGCACGACCACCTTCTCCGGCGAGCACGGCGACGGGAGCCAATACCGGGCCGGGACGGTGATGCCGTATGCCTACACGCGGGCCTGGGGCCAGGGCCGTGTGTTCGTGGCCTGCTGGGGACATACCGACAAGGATTTCGAGGTGCCCGAAGCGCGGGACATCGTGCGGCGGGCGTTGTTGTGGGCGGCAAGGTCATAAAGGAGACGCTCGATGGAACATCGGAAAATACGGATGGGTATGGTGGGCGGCGGACGGGGCGCGTTGATCGGAGCGGTCCACCGGATCGCGGCGGCGATGGACGGCCAAATCGAGCTGGTCTGCGGCGCGTTCAGCGCTGACCCGGCCAAATCCAAGGCCTCGGGCAAAGACCTCTTCCTGCCCGCCGACCGCGTGTATGGGTCGTATGACGAGATGTTCAAGCGCGAGAAGGCCCTGCCGCCGGGCGAGCGCATGGATTGCGTCAGCGTGGTCACGCCCAACCACGTCCACTACCCGGTGGTGAAGGCGGCGCTGCGCAGCGGCTTCCACGTGATCTGCGACAAACCCCTGGCCCTCAACTTCAAGCAGGCCGTGGCGCTGGAGGCGCTGGTCAACCAGACGGGATTGGTCTTCGCGCTGACCCATAACTACACCGGCTATCCGATGGTCAAAGAGGCCCGCGCCCAGGTGCGCGACGGCAAGCTGGGCAAGATTCGCAAGGTCGTCGTCGAGTACCCGCAGGGCTGGCTGGCCACGCGGCTGGAGGCCACCGGCCAGAAGCAGGCCGACTGGCGCACCGACCCCAAACGCGCCGGGGCGAGCTGCTGCATCGGCGACATCGGCACCCACGCCGAAAACCTCGCCGAGTTCATCACCGGCCTGACCATCGACTCGGTCTGCGCCGACCTGACCACCTTCGTCAAGGGCCGCCAACTGGACGACGACGGCAGCGTGCTGCTGCGCTTCCAGGGCGGCGCCAAGGGCATCCTCTACGCCAGCCAGATTTCCATCAACGAGGAAAACGCCCTGACCATCCGCGTCTACGGCGACAAGGGCGGGCTGGAATGGCATCAGGAAGCACCTAACACGCTGATCATGAAATGGCCGGACCGACCGCGGCAGCTCCTCCGGACCGGCGGCGGCGAATACCTCTCCGCCGCGGCACAGAAAGCGACCCGGCTGCCGGCGGGCCACCCCGAAGGCTATTTCGAAGCGTTTGCCAACCTCTACGCCAACTTCGCGGAGGCCGTGCGCGTGGCCCTGTCCGGCAAGAAGCTCTCGGCGGCGAAGATGGACTTCCCGACCATCCGGGACGGCGTCCGGGGGATGGCGTTCATCGAGACCGTGGTGAAAAGCTCGAAGAGCAAAACCAAGTGGGTCAAGATGCCGGCCCAGTGAGGGCGGGCAGGACACGACGACGAAAAACCAGAACACAGGAGATGAGAGCATGGCGAGGCCAGTGACCTTGTTTACGGGACAGTGGGCGGATTGGACCTTGGAGCAACTCTGCGCGAAGGCCAAAGCGTTCGGCTATGACGGATTGGAGCTGGCCTGCTGGGGCGACCACTTCGAGGTGGACCAGGCGAACGCGGCGTACTGCAAGCGCAAGCGCGCCTTGCTCGACCGGCACGGCCTCAAGCTCTTCTCCATCAGCGCCCACCTCGTGGGCCAGGCGGTGTGCGACCGGATTGACGAGCGCCACCAGAGCATCCTGCCGCCCTATGTCTGGGGCGACGGCGAGCCCGAGGGCGTCCGCCGACGCGCCGCGAAGGAGATGATTAAAACCGCTCAGGCCGCCAAGCGGCTCGGGGTGACCGTGGTCAACGGCTTCACCGGAAGCTCCATCTGGCCGCTGCTCTATGCCTTTCCGCCGGTCTCCGAGGCCATGATTGACGCCGGCTTCAAGGACTTCGGCAAGCGCTGGAAGCCAATCCTCAACGCCTTCCAGAAGGCAGGCGTCAAGTTCGCTCTGGAAGTTCACCCCACCGAAATCGCCTTCGATATCGTGTCCGCCGAACGGGCCATCGAGGCGGTGGACGGGCATCCCGCCTTCGGGTTCAACTACGACCCCAGCCACCTGGGCTACCAGGGCGTGGACTACGTGGCCTTCCTCGAACGCTTCCGAGACCGAATCTTCCACGTCCACATGAAGGACGTCGGCTGGCGGGAGGCCCCCGGGCCTTCCGGCGTCTTTGGCGGCCATCTCACCTTTGGCGATTCGCGCCGCTTCTGGGATTTCAGATCGCTGGGCCGAGGCAACGTGGACTTCGAGCAGATCATCCGGGCACTCAACGCCATCGGCTACGCCGGCCCGTTGTCGGTGGAATGGGAAGACAGCGGTATGGACCGCGAGCACGGCGCGCGGGAAGCCTGCGCCTTTGTGAAGCAGTTGGACTTCCCCCCGTCCGACGTGGCCTTCGACGCCGCCTTCGAAAAGGAATAGCCCGGCGGCCCAATACACCAGAGCCGAGCCGCCGCACTCCCAAGGTATGCCCCAAAAGACGGCGGGCGTCCGGTTTTACTGTGGCACGGGTTTTCCCGCCCGTGATTGGGATGTAGCACGGCTGTCCCAGCCGTGATTAAGAAGTGGCACGGCCATCTTGGCCGTGATTGAAAGGATGCACGGGCGAACCGCCCGTGCGACCTATTGGAATCACGGGCGGGACGCCCGTGCCACGAAAGCCCGTGCCCCGTGCCCC
>CAZBCO010000301.1:0-8906 GCA_964490295.1 uncultured Planctomycetota bacterium | reverse complement strand
CCGTCGAGTGAAACACGCCAGAACACAGCCGGGCGGCTCCCCACCTCGCAGCGGCTTCACGCTGATCGAGCTGCTGCTGGTCATGGCGGCATCGGGCGTGATCTTCAGCGCCCTCTCCACCTTCACGCACACCGCCCTGCACACCACCGACCAGCTCCAGAGCCACAACCTCGCGGGGCAGACGGCGCGCACCGCGCTGGCCCGGATAGTCCGCGAGGCCTCGCTCGCCAGGCTGATCTCCGCCACCGAGGAGTACCGGTTGGCCTTCACCTGCACCGACATCACCGGCAACGGCATGGACGACACCGTCGCCTACAGTTGGAGCCCGATTACCTACCGACTGACCCGCACCCTGAACGGCTCGGAAGAAACCTTCGCCGAAGGGATTACCGACTTCCGCTTCGAATACCTGTTCGAGACAGAAAACCAGATTTCCGTGGCAGCCCCCGGCGACCTGTTGGGAATGGATCTGGGGCAGCACCGCTACACCGGCGTCGCCGAGGCAAACCGTGAGGACCTGCAAGTCGATATCGGATTCTTTATCTATGCGATCCAGAGATTCACCAACCAGATTGAGGTGCCCGAAGCCTCGTCCATCACGCTGCGGATGAAAACCAAAGTGCTCCCCCCAGGGGCCGACCTGAGCATTTTCCTGACCGATGGCACCTACACCGTCGCCCAAGGCAGCCTGAGCCGGTGGCACTTGACCACTACCTTTCAAGACGTCACCATCCCCCTGACCTGGCTGGGCGGGAACGCCGTCATGCAGCCGGACAAGGCTTACTATGTTTATCTCTTACCGACAGACTGGTTCCGCTATTCGGGGACCCTCCTCATCCAGCGCACCACCAACGGGTCGAGCCTGCCGAACGGGCTGGGATTCCGAACCAATTCCACAAACTACGGCTCGACGGCATCGGCCTATTTCACCTTGCGCGGGAACCTGCCGATTACCACGCCGCGCCGCGACACCACGGCCTCCCCGGTGCTGAAAACCATCACCATCCACATGACCGTCAACGAGAAGGGGTCCACCTATTCCCTGTCGCGAAGTGGCAAGGTGACCAACAATTGATGAGACGAACCCAACCACAACGATGTCGGGGAATGATCTTCATCGCCGCACTGATCATGCTCTGCGGAATGACCGTGGTGGTCATCGCCCTGGCCCACGAGGTCGGCCTGGACCTGCACATGGCAAGCAACCTGATGGACGCTGAGCAAACCGCGGAGATCGCCCGCGTCGGGCTGGACAACCTCATCTACGCCGCCAACAGCGACCCCAACTGGCGAACGCACTACACCAGCGGCACCTGGTTCACCAACAAAACCGTCGGCGAGGGGCAGTTCACCGCCTCGGCCACCGACAACGACGGCAACCTGGCGAACAACCCGATCGACCCGGTCGCCGCGCGGTCGATCGCCACGCTGAACGGCACCTCGCGCACCCTTACCGCCACGCTGCGGCCCCCGGTTCATCCGGCGATGATGTACCTCGGCACTGCCTGTTGGACCAACGGAGAGATTCGCATCGAGAGCGGCCCGCGCCTCTACGGAGATTTGGCGGCCAACAATACGGTCTCAATGGTGGGCAATGCCCCGGACTTCCGGGGCGGCCTCTATGTCCGCGATCAGGATTCGGTCGCCGCCGATCTCGACGATGCCGACACGAACATTTACGAGATTTCGTCGGTGCCAGGCGAGCCAAGCGTCAACGTGAATTGGTTTGTCGGTCAAGGCTCCCAGATGACGCCCCCGGAGGTGGCGAGCAACATCCTCATCGAGAATAAGGTCATTTCCCCGGCCTCGAATCCCTACGGATTTACCAACGCGGACGGCATCTATTATATCCACGTCGGCAACAAAGACGTGCGAATCCGGAATTGTCACATCACCGCCACCCTGGTGTTCGTCAGTGCCAAGGCGGTTTACTTCGAGCAGGCCTCGGTTCACGGCCCGGCGTTCACGCACCTGCCGGCGCTGGTGGCCAACGCCCCGGTGGTCTATGACTTCGACCGGAACCTGTCGGAATCGGCCTGCAATGTGGACTTCAATGGCGACGGCGACCGGTCCGATGTGTTCACGCCGTTTATCAGCGGAGTGGTCTATTCCAGCCAAAGCCTCACCGGGCTGCAGGCCGGGGGCGGCACCAACATCGTCCGTTTCAAGGGCATAATGATCGCCCGCAGCCTGCATCTCATTGGGTCCGGAAGCATCTTCGAGCAAGACCCGTTTTATGCGAGCAACCTGGTGGTTCAATTCCAAGGCAACGGCCTTCAAATAGTGCCCGGCACCATCACGTCGGAGTGAGCATGAACATGGGAACCTGGAAGTATGGGAGCATGGGAGCGTGGGAGCGTGGGCGGCGGAGCGCCTTCACCCTGGTCGAGGTGTTGATGACCATTCTGGTCATCAGCGTCGGCCTGGTAGCGTCGATGCGGGCGATGCCCGTGCTGATCGAGGTCTCGCGGGCCACGCACGAGCAGCTGCTCGCCCAGCAATTGGCCGGCGAGATGCTGGCGGAAATCTCGATGCTGCCCTATGAAGACCCGAATACGACGCCGGGCTTCGGCCCGGAATCGGGCGAGGCAACCACCACGCGGGCAGATTTCGACGATATCGACGATTACCACGGCTGGACCGAATCGCCTCCCCAACGCAAAGACGGCTCTCTGGTGCCCGACGCGGCCGGATTTACCCGGTCGGTCACGGTCCAGAATGTGCTGACCAGCGATTTCACCACGGCGGTATCCAACGGCGGGTCAGACGCCAAACGCATCATCATCCGGGTGACGCTGCCCGGCATGTCGGACGTGACGGTGACCACCGTGCGACTGAGGGGGGCGAACCGCGAAGACCTCTGACCTCGTCGCGGCCCCCGAACGTCCTGAATTGCTCCAATAAAATGCCGAAACTGAAGGAGAGGCACGGACTCCCGCCGCGCAGGTTGCGCCCGGAGCCGGCCCAAGCGAGGATAAGAGGTTGCATCTCAAACACAGGCATTCGGCCATCGGCATCGACATTGGCCGCGACAAGCTGAAGCTGGTCCAGTTCAAGGCTCACGGAGATGGGGCCGAGCTGCTGGCCGCCACCACCCTGCAGGCCACGTTCCCCCAGGACGACGACGGGGACACCTCGGAGCTGGCCGGGGCTCTGAAAAAGGCTCTGGCCAAGGGCAAGTTCGGCTCCCGGCGGGCGGTCATCTCGCTGCCGACCTCGGAAATCAACGTGACCCCGCTGACGCTGCCCGCCGACAAACCGGATATCGCCCAACTGGTGCGCTGGGAGGCGGAGTCTTTTCTGGGTTACGATGTCGAAAACGCGATCATCGATCATGTGGTGCTCGGCGAGGCCAAAGCCGCCGGAGAACGCCGCCTCGAAGTCCTCGCCGCGGCGGTTCAGAAGGACAAGGTCCTCCGGGTGCTCGACCTGCTGGCCCGTGCGGGCGTGATCACCGAGGCGATTGACATCGCCCCCCTCGCCCTCTGTCGCTTCCTGCTCTCCATTCACAACGGCTCCGACGGGGCCACCGCGGCCGTCGATCTGGGAGCACGCCAGACCCACGCGGTCATCATGCGCAACCGGGAGCTGCGGATGAGCCGCACCATCGAAATCGGTAGCGACAGCCTCACCCAGGCGATTGCCGAGGCGCTGGAGACCAGCCCGGAGGAAGCCGAGATTCTCAAGCAGCAGCACGGCACCGGCCAGGCGGACCACGGCCCCGAAGGAGCGGACGGCGAACCGGGGGCCGATCCCTCGAAGATCGCCCACATCATCCACGATATTCTCCGTGACAAACTCAATGTTCTGGCCGGCGAGCTGTCGAAGCTGCTGCGCTATTTCTCGGCCCAGAACCAGGGGCAGCGCATCGAGAAAGTCTATCTGGTCGGCGGCGGCGGGGGCTTGAAGCACTTGGACGAGTTCCTGTCCCGTCGTCTGGAAACCGAGGTGGAGGCCGGCACCCCGATCACCCGGCTGACCGGTCGCACCCCGGAACTCCGTAACGATCAGGAAGAGGCCTACGCCGTGGCGGCGGGCCTGGCTCTGAGGGGCGAATAAAATGCAGTCCGTGAACCTGATGCCAACGGGCTACGCCGCACACCAGCGCTCCAAGCGCCGGCTGGTGATCATTACCGGCATTATGGTCGCCGGGGTGCTGGCGATGGTCGGCTTCAGCCGCCTGATGGACCGCTGGATGCAGGAGAAGGAACACAGCAATGTGACGCTGAAGCGGCTGGCCGAAGACCTGCAAGGCTCGCGGGCCGAGCTGGCCCAATACAACCGCCAATTGCAGAACGTGTATCAGCGCTTCGCCGTGGTGCGGACGCTCGACTATAACCGCCGCTGGGCATCTTGCCTGGCTCGCATCGCGGCAGCCACCGGCGAAGACATCGTCCTGACCCGCACTCAGGTCAGCCCCGCTGTCAACCCGGCGGATGAACCCCAGCCGGCCGGCGGTGCGCCCGGCTCCGACCCGGCCCAGGATTTCTCCAAGCCGGAGCGTCTGGTACTGAAGCTCGAAGGCTATGCGATGGCCACCACCGACGTCACCCGGTTTATGAGCGCGTTGAACGCCACCGGCCTGTTTGACCGCGTTACGTTCAAGGGGTCGGAGATGGCCCGCATCAACCTGCGGCCGATGAGCCGGTTCGAGCTGGAATGCCCGATCCGATACCGTCCCGACAAACCCACGGGCGACGAGCCACAGCCGGCCGCCGGGGAACCGCCGCCGGAGAACGCGAGCCGTGAAGCACCTGCCGTGCTTCACGCGGCCCAGGAAACACACCCCCTCGACAGGCCGGACCGCGTTCCCCTGCCGCTGGGTCCCGACGGTTTGCCCCTGGGCGCTCCGCCGGTCGCCATTCCCCCCGTGTCGGGAGAGCCGCAATGACGCTGACCAAGATCGACCTGATCACCCTGTCGCTGGCCGTGCTGGTGCCGATGGGCAGCTACTTCGGTTATTTCAAGTACCGGACCTCCTACCTCCGGCGCCTGGAGACCGAGTCGGCGGCCCTGCTTCAAGAGACCGCCGATGAGCGCGAGGTCCACGAGAACCTGACCCGGTCGCGCCTGGCCCTTCGCAAGCTCGACCAGCAGATCGGGGATTTTCTGAAGTCGATTACCGCGCAGGACGAGGCCCATAAGGCGGTGGGCACCATCGTCAGCGAAGCCAAAAATGCGGGCGTGACCATTGAGATGATTCGTCCGGGCGACCCGGTCGAAGGCTCCACGCTGCACTATCTGCCCCTCAGCATCTCGGCCCGCTCCGAATTCACCAAGTTCTATGATTTTCTGCGCCGCCTGGAGAACGACCGGACCGTGATTACGGTGAACTCGATGTCCATCGAAAGCCCGCCGCACGAAGACCAGTGCGCGGTCAAGCTCGAATTGCGTATCTATTTTGTCAAGTCCGACCGAGCCGCCAACGAGGAGTCAGCCACGTGAGCGGAGCGACACGAGTCCAGAGCCACGCCGACGACGGCAAGATGAAGGCCTTCAAGAGCAAGAAGGAACTGGTCTTTCTGGCCGTGGCCTCGGCGGTCTTCGTGGGCGTGATTCTCAAGATGTACGTGCTCAAGGGCGGCGACATGGCCGGCCCGGCGGAAGAGCCGCCGGCGGCCGTCGGCGCCCCGGAATCGCCCGCCTGGCCGGCGCCCTCCCCCGGCTCCGACAACGGCACCACGCCGGCACTCAGCGACCTGGAGAACCTGGCCATTGTGCGACCGGAGGCTCCCGCCCGGCTGGCCCGAAATCCCTTCGTGATGAGCACGCCGATGCGCGAGCAGATTTTCCAGGTGGCCAAGCCCCCGGAGGACGCGGCTCCCAAAACCACCACCGAGATCGTCACGCTGACACCGGCCAACATGAAAGAGACGCTGGCGGCCATCCCCGGTTCCGAGCGCGCCCTGCAATACGGGCTGAAGCTGTCCGGCGTGATGCTGTCGGGCGATATCCGCGCCGCGGTGATCAACCAGCGCGTGGTGATGCAAGGCCAGCACTACCTCGGCTTCCAGGTGATCGAGGTGCAAGCCGAGAGCGCGGTACTCCAACGCGGCGACTACCGGGTGCGTATCGAAATCCCGAAATTTGAGCACGCCGACAACCCCTACTCCCTTGAGGAGCAAGAACAATGACTCGTCACCCTTCAGGCCTGTGGCAACGTGGATGGCTGGCGGCAGGTATGGCCGCCGTGCTGTTCACCCTCGTCGGGCCGGCAGCGGCCCAGGAGGCCGAACCCCGGAGCGAGGACAAGATCATCGCGGCCAAGGATATGCCGCTCGCCGACTTCGTCAACCTGCTCTCGCAGACGCACAAGCTCAACATCGTCTCGCCCAAAGACCTGGCCGGCACGGTGTCCGTCAACTTCCACGACGTGCCCCCGCTGGACGCGCTGAAGGCGGTGCTGGAGGCGAACGGCTATGAGTATGTGCTGGAGCAGACCTCGGGCCGCCCGCTGATCAAGATTCGGGCAATTCCCAAGATCGAGGGGGCGGTGCCGCTGGTGATGGAGACCTTTGTGCTGAATTACGCGACCGCCGCCGACGTGGTGAAGGCGGCGGGCGGCGTGATCAGCAAAAACGGCACGCTGACCGAGGCCGGCGGCCGCAACGCCGTCATCGTGCAGGATGTCTCCGAGAGCGTCGAACGGGTCCGGCTGGTGGTCAAACTGCTGGACTCCGCCCCGCGCCAGGTAATGATCGACGCCAAGATCGTCGAGCTCAGCACCACCGACCTCCAGAAGACCGGGTTCAACTGGTCGATGTTCCAGGCGATGAACATTGTGGATATCACCGCGGAGGCGTCGTACGTGCGTAACGAGACGTTCGGCAAGCAGAAAGAGCAAGGCGCCGCCACAGAGAGCGCCCGCGAATTCGTCCGCACCCAGGGGCACAACGTCAACCTGCGCGGCGGTATTCTGGAGGAGAACGCCGCAACGCTCGTCCTCGATTTCTTTGACACGATGACCAACTCCACGATTGTCTCCCGTCCCAGCATCCGCACGTTGGACAACAAACCGGCTCACATCATCTCCGGCCAGATCGTGCCCATCCCGCTGTTTGACTTTGCGAAGGACACGGGGGTGCGCACCCTGAGCGGCTTTCAGGAGGAGCAGATCGGCGTGGAGCTGATCGTCACCCCGCACATCAACGAAGACGGCTATGTGACGCTGATCGTGAATCCCAAGGTGGAAAGCATCGACCGGTTTATCAGCGTGGGCGGCGACGAGCAGCGGCCGGTCAAGAACACCCGGCAGGCGAGCACCACCATCCGCATCAAGGACGGCGACACCGCGGTGATCGGCGGGCTGACCTCGGCCACCACCACCCTGACCGAAACCGGCCTGCCCTGGTTCAAAGACCTGCCCCTCATCGGCTGGTTCTTCGGCAACAAGACCAACGATGTCAGCAACAACGAGCTGATCATCTTCATCACCACGCGAACGGTCAGCGACGGCAAAGAGCCGCTGACCGAAGACCAGCGGCGGCTGATTGAGCAGATCGATCAATCGCGCGATCTGGTACTCAAGGCGGCCCTCGAATCCAACAAGCTGGGCCTGCCGGTCGAACCGAAAGACGCCGAAACACCGCCTCAAAACTAAGCGAGCCGTCCGGAAAAAAAACTGACGCGCACCGGTCCCAAGCCGGTGCGTTGTCATGTCCGCTCACGGCCTCCACCACCCCAAGGATTTTGTTGACTTCTGCGCGGACAGGGTCTAGGATACTCTGAGTGGATGGGGTGGTTTGGAAACCAGGGAAGCGGAGGCCCGCCCGATGGGTGGTTCCGATTTCCCGCAAGTCAGGAGGGTGGGATTATGCGTCGTGTATTTGTGTGGATGGTCGTCGCTCTGGTGATGGTGGGCACTTCGGTGGCCTTCGCCGCCCAGGTGAACCTGCCGGCGGTGCGGGACGCGAAGATCGCCTGTCACAGGCAAGAGGTCGGATTCAACTTCGGAAAAGCCAATCGGCTTCAAATCCGCGAGGCCAAGTACGGCTCCGGCGAGATGGTCATTGTCGATTTCGACCGCGACACGCTCCGCGGCTTCCTCAAGCGCAACGAAGATAAGGAACTGTCCGGCAAGTTGACGCTGTTTGTTTACGCGGTGGAAGCGCCCGCCAAAGTCGAAGTCTGCACCCTGATCAGCGGCAATGACTGGGGCGAAGGCAACAAAATGTATAATAAGGCGGATGAGGGAGAGTGCTCCCACAACGAGGCCAAGACCGGTGAAGCGAAATGGGCCAACGCCGAAGGCAAGGACGCGGCCAACTTCCGCGACTTGTTCTACGACAAGGAGAAGGACGAAGTCCTGAACACGTTGAACAGCAAGTCCTTTGAAGTCACCAAAAAGACCAAGCAATTCACCATCGAGATCGATGCCGAGGTGATCAAGGAACTGGCCAACAACGAAAACTGCCGCGGGCTGATCCTCTTCACCCGGACGCCCAAGAGCAAAGTGGCGTTCTACAGCCGGGACCAGAACAAAAAGGGTCCCTCATTGACCGTGGTGGCCAAGTAGCTATCCGGACGGAATCGCTTGCGGGGAACCCTCGTCCTGGGGTTCCCCGTTTTTTTTGTTCCGGGGGACAAGGGCGGGGGCCGAAAGGCGTGACTATTTCATCCACTCGTACAGGATATAGTGCTCGTCGGACATCCCCATCGCCTCGTAGGTCCGTCGCGCAGCCTGGTTGCCCTTGGCCACGTAAAGGCGCAATCCCTTGAGCTGGGGCGATGCCTTGACCTGCCTCAGGAGGTGAGCGTACAGGGCCTTGAAGTGCCCCTGGCGTCTCGCTTCGGGTACCACGTAGAGGGAGTGAATCCACCAGACCTCGCCGTTCCGCCAATCGCTCCACTCGGTCAGCACCAGGGCACAGGCGAGCAGCTCGCCGCCCTGCTCCACCACCCAGTAG
>CAZBCO010000300.1:0-2516 GCA_964490295.1 uncultured Planctomycetota bacterium | reverse complement strand
GATCGGCCCCGTCCTCAAGGGCGAGCCGCCGTGTCGCGTGGCGATAGTAAGCGGGGTCGAGGATGGGCTCCTTGAGCAGAAAGATCAGCCGAATGCCATGCGGCGTGGCGTGGACGAAGTTCGGCTGCGGCGAGTTGGGAAAAGGCAGCGTCCGGACAAAATCGGGGAGGGCCTCCGGGGTGCAAAGATGCACCGGGAAATCGCCGTGATTGGGAGTGTCCCAGTCCAGCACGAGGGCCGAGGCTGACTCAAAGTGTTTTTTGCACCTCCGGTTTTCACGCCACTGGATCGGCGACCAGTAATTCACCTCGGTGAGTAAGGCCCGGAGCCCTTCGCCTCCAGCCTTGATCAGGTCCACCTCGGCTGCTTCGACCGCGGCCCAAATATCGGCCCCCCGGATAACGCTTAGAGTGAGGGCCGGTGCGGTCTCCTCGTGGGCGGCCTGGGATTCATCCCAAGCTTGTTGATGGGCAACAGATTGATACATGTCTTTCTCCTGCAATGATTTATAAACGAAATTCGATTGGAATCCCGGAATCCCGGGTTCGCGAAAACTTTTAAGGTATGCAGACACAACGGCCTGCTCCTGGGCAATCCTTTACGCCAGAGATTTTCAAAGAATGCTTGGGATTTTGGGAAGGTGTTCCTATGTACTGTCTCACGAAGGCCTTCGGAGGAATCCGCCTGGGAATCCACTGGGATTTGCCGGGATGCTGCATCAGCACCCGGCTTTGGCTCGATCACTCTCTTGGGCGTCAACAACCTTCTCCATTCCAACGATAACTGATTATCGCTGTTATTCTTCCACGCTAATACAAAGGTCTGGAACCACACTACATTACGACATTTGACGTAATTCGCCTTTCGTAAACGAGGCCCTCTTCACGACCGCCTCGCGGTACCCGCGATGAACGTGGCTTGCCCGCAATCGGGCCGGAGCCTGACTGTGGACTGGTCGAACCTTGGGCGTTGGCGGTGGGGCCGCGACCCGGTTGAAGGCCATGGACTGACCCGGAACCCCGTTCGGGCCTATTGGCCCGCCAACGGAATCGTCGAGCGCCCGCTCAGATTTTTTCAGATTAGATCAATTTGCCCAGGGGTGGGCGGCAGAGCAGTATCATGGGGCGAATATGGTCGTTGTAAGGCTGCTCAAAGCAGCGGAATCATAAAGGCTTGTTCCTCCAAAAACAGTTGCGGGGCACTGGACCACCAGCCTGTCCGGCGGTGCGCAGATTACCCGGCGGGATGGTATCGGCATGCGGACTCGTGAGTTAAGCCAAGAACGTCCCTTTTCGTACCTGGCTATGAGACGTGCCGCAGGTGTTCGGACATAACTTGTGCATACGCATTCGTTTAAGATGGTTGCCTTGGTTCACAAGCTGTTGAAAAAAAATATTTGGGTGTCTGACAGAATGGCGCAGATCAAGTAGGCATCGGCAGGCTACCGTTGCGGACGTACTCGCGGAGAGGGCTCACGAGAGTGTCGAGCGGATCGCGACCTCATAGCTTCAGAGTTTAATACACGGACATCAGGATGGTTTGCACGCGGGCTCCATTGTCGCCGCGGTTGCCGGGGTGTTCCTGCGCATAATGACTGCCGGACGAATCTGCTCCTCATCGTGTTTGTTGTCCGAGGGAACTCCGGGATCATCGAGGAACGTGAACAGGGCGTCCTGATAGCGCCGAAGCCGCTTTTGCAGGCGCCGGACGTTGGTGTTTTCGGTCGGAGCATCGAACAGGGCCATCAGCCGAGAGTCCAGCCGCGCCCGGCGCGAGGCGAACTGGTCGTCGGGCAGGTCGTCTCGCTTGCCCAGCCGCATCGCATCGCGAAAAAGCCGTTTGAGCTTTTTCGAGAATGCCGCCCACGCCTCCGTCCGGTCATCCGTGTCGGTCTTGTCCAATTCGCGGAACAGGTGCGGCAGACAGGCCTGCCGGGCCGCACATTCGACGGCGTGGTACGCCACCCAGAAATCGGTGACCAGCACGCCGTCGAACGTCGCAGTGAAGAACTTCGACAGCGCCGGCGAGCCGCGCGACCGGTCGATCTGATAATACGTCGCCCGCTCGGTCGAAAAGCACCACAGCCAGTGCGTCTTCCCGTTGACGCGCCAGCCCGTCTCGTCGGCGTGCAGGACGCCCGATTCCTTCACCTCGGCCTCGATCTGAGCGTACCACGCGGCGAAGACCTCCGCCAGGCGCTCCCAGGCATGCATCAGCCCGCCCTGGCTCAACTCGAACTGCGCATGGTGCCCCAGCACTTCGACGATCTGGGACAGCGTCGTACCCAGTCCGTAATGCAGCCACGCCGAGAGGGCCACCAGCCGGTGCCCGAACCGGGCCCCCGGCATCGCGTCCGTGACCGGCGGCTCGACCAGCTTCTCGCAGCCCGGACACCACTGCCGAGGGATGCGGTGCTCTGTCACCTCCGGCTCCGTCTCCGGGAGGTCTTCGATCAGGCGGAACCGATGCGCTGAGGGATCGGCCAGCCGTGAACCGCACTTCGGACAGCAATCCTG
>CAZBCO010000299.1:0-2957 GCA_964490295.1 uncultured Planctomycetota bacterium | reverse complement strand
TTCCAGCGGCGGCAACAACGAGACCACGCCGGTGTCCAATTGATAGAAGGCGGTCACCACCTTGAGCTTGCCGGCGTCCACCCGGTCGCGCAAGAGGTCGCTGCGGATCAGCAGGCTCGCGGCGGTGCAGCGGGCGCTCTCCCGGGCGATATTATCCACCGGGTCGCCGGGCAAGTTTCGGCAACGTTCGAAGACCGGCCGGATTTCGGCGGCGATGCTCGGCAGGCAGCCCGACAGCTCGATGCCCTGCACCACGGCGCTGACCGCGCTGCACTGCGAATGGCCCAGCACCACCAGCAACGGGGTGTGCAGGTGGACGGCCGCGTATTCCATACTGCCCAGCTCGATGCGGGCGGCGACGTCCCCCGCGACGCGCACCACGAACAGATCGCCCAGCCCGGCGTCGAAGATGATCTCCGGCGGCACGCGCGAATCGGAACAGCCCAGCACAATGGCAAACGGGTCTTGCCCGGCGACCAGATCGCCCCGTCGCTGGAGCGATTGATGGCTGTGGGTCAGTGTCCCGGCGACGTAACGCCGGTTGCCGGCAAGCAACAATTCAAGAGCCTCATCGGGTGTCATACGGTCAGTGCTCCGTGGTTTCATAGGCGGGTCAGGTCTTGCTCAGGGCGGTGTTGACATGCAAGCGGACGGTTTGGAGTGCGGCGAGGCACTCCGCCGCTTCGGCCTGGCCGGGCGGCGTGGCCGGCGGCCGGCTCAGGGTGCGGTCCTCGGTGCGGGCGTCCAGCGTCCGGGCGGCGTGGAACACCTCGCTGGGCGGGGTCAGGTCGTGGGCTTCCAGCAGGTGGCAGAGGGCTTCGCAGCTCGTCGAGGCCGCGGTCCAGCCGCGTTCCGACAGCAAGGCCAGCAGCGCGGCCGACGCGGCCCGCGCGGCGTGCCACTCGGCCCCGTCGTGAAAACCGTTACGCGACAACACCCGGGCCATCGACTCCTCGCGGTTGCTCAGGGCGATCCATTGCTGGGCTTGTTCACGCATCGGGCGGGTCTCCTGGGTTCGGCGACGGTTGGCGCTCGGCCGGGTTCGGCTCTGTCGGCGGAGCTTCGGCTTCGCCGGGTGGCGTCGGCGGCGCCTCCGGGCGGTTTCGGTCAGGCTCCGGCTCACCGTCCGTTTCGGCGGGCGGTTCGTCCGAGGCCTCCTCCGGTGCGTCGCCCGCGTTGCCGTCGGTCGGGGGCTCGTGGTGGCCTTGGAGGAACTGCTCGATGCGCTGGATGGCCTCGTCGGCGCGCTGTTGGGCGCGGGCGTAGGCCTCCATCTCGGCGTCGTCCTGTCGCGGAGCGACCGGCGGCCCGTTGGCCGGCTTCGCGGGCGGGGCTTCGGGTTCGGCTTCGGTCTCGGCGACGGGTTCGGGAGCGAGGTCCTCCTCGGCCACGGCCGCGTCGGCGGCGCTGAGACGTTTGGCTTCGGGGTCTTCCGCCAGGTGGATATAGATTTCGCCGAAGGCCCCGGGCTGCTGCAACCCGACGCGCTTGAGCCGTACCAGTTCGAGCAGGGCCACGAACATGGCGATGAGGTCGTCGCGCGTGCGGCACTCGGTGAAGACCTGCGAGAAGGTTACGCGGCGCTTGCTGGTCAGCACCCGCAGCAGGTCGCGGCGGTATTCGTGCAGCGGGCGCTCATGTTCGAGCGTCTGGGTACGCGGGCCGGAGACCAGCGAGGTCTCGTGGAGCACCTTGGCGAACGCCTCGATCAGCTCCCACAGGCCGATGCCCTCCAGCCCGGAGTCCGCGGCCTCCTCCGCTTCGGGAGCAGCCTCCTCGGGCGCGCCCGCCGCCCCTTCGGGCCGAGGGAACTTGAGGGCCTGCTCGGCGGCGCGGTCGCCCAGTTGCCTGGCCAGGTCTTTGTATTTCTTGTATTCCAGCAATTGCCGCACCAGCTCGGCGCGCGGGTCTTCGTCGTCCTCCTCCGTGGCCTCCTCGGTGGGCAGCAACATCCGCGACTTGACCTCCATCAGCGTCGCGGCCATCACCAGGAACTCGCCCGCCACGTTGACGTTGATCTCGGCCATGGCCTCGATGTATTGCTGATATTGCTCGGCCACCAGCGCGACGGGGATGTCGTAGATATCGACCTCGTTCTTGCGGATGAGGTAGAGCAGCAGGTCGAGCGGGCCGCAGTAGGCGTCGAGCGCGATGCGATAGCTCGACCCGGCCATCGCCGCGGTCGGCGGCTCGCGGTCCTCCTCGGTTCGCGGCGTCGCCTTCGGCTTGCGTCGGGGCGGCTTGTCGTCCTCCGGCTCCGGCGGCGTGGCCGAGGTCAGCGCGTCGGCATCGGCGAGGTCTTCGCGGAGGTTCGGGAAGGGCTGGAACGTGTCGGCATCGGGCGGAGCGGTATCGGCCCCGGTCTCGGCGTCGGCCTCCTCCGGGGCGGGGGGCTGCTCGGCCCCATCGTCCGGCGTGGTCGGCACAGCGATCCGCTCGGTCGGCGCCTCGTCCGAGGGCATCGGCCCGGCGGGAGTTTCGGGTTCAGGCCCCGGCGGCTCATCGGGCCGGAGCGTCGGTTCCTCGTTCAACGGACGCAGTCCTCATCAGCAAAATAGTCGCATCGTCCCCTATGGTATAGACGCCGGGGCAGATCGTCAAGCCGCAGTCGGGCGAAGCGCGGAGATTCGTGCCCTGAGATAACGCCCGAAGAACAGCGAAGCCGCACGCCCGACGTCCTGTTGTTGCTGTGGGGCATGGCTCCAAGAGTTCCATCACGGCTTGGGTGTTTGCCCACATACAAAAAAGCGACCTTCCGCAACCGAAACTATCTCGGCTCTGCCGGTCGAAGCCAGGTATCGCAGAGAGCTGTGGACTCTAATGTAAAGGATTGTAAGCCGATGTTACCCCAAGGAAAATGCCGACACTATAGGGGTGAACGATGGCCGTCGTACAGGTGGTTTGTTGAACTTTTTTTAAGGAGATAAGACATGTTGAAGTGGACTGGAGCGGTTGTG
>CAZBCO010000298.1:0-8037 GCA_964490295.1 uncultured Planctomycetota bacterium | reverse complement strand
CCCTCGGCCATCAGCGCTTCGGGGATCGCCAGGTTGTCAATCGTCAGCCGGTCGGCGATATTGTCGCGCCGGAGATGCGACCGCATCCACAGCGCCTCCACGGCGGTCAGGCCGATGTGGACGAACACCTGCCGCACCAAGCGGGCGAGCTGGGGCGGCGTCCATGCGTCCGGCATCGCCTTCGCGATGTTCTGCCGAGCGATCCGTCGCCGAGCGGGACTCAGCAGCCAGAACATCCGGCCCAGCCCGACGCCCAGCCGCACGGCCAGCGCTTCGGGCAGGATGCCGACCAGGGCCGACAGCGCCCGTACCCCGGCGTACTCGGCCAGGTGGCGTGTTCGGGTCAGCAGGCTCGGCTCATTCTTCGACATTATTGGCCGCTTTCAGCGCTTCCTCAAACAGTCCGGTGAGCGCCGCTTCGCCCGAACGGATGGCCATCGCGATGCGCAGCACCGTCAGGCGGCGTTGGCCCGGCCAGACCGCCCCGCCGCTCGAACCCGGCGGGCACTTCAGTTTAACGGCATCCTTCTCCGTTGTCACGAACAAGTCCACCGGGGCGTTGTCCGCGCGGATGATGCGGTCGATGTCCTCCGGCGTGTACCAGTGGTGGTCGGGGAACTCGCCGCACCAGGCGACGCGGGCCCCCAGCCGCTCGACTGTGGCTCGAAACGCCGCCGGATTGCCGATGGAACTGAACAGGCCGACCTGTTGTCCGGCGAGCGCTGCGGGGGCCTCTGCGACCCCGTCGGGGAACACCGTCAGGGCGACGGGGCGGTGCTCGGCGACGGCCACCGGGGTTCCGGGGGCGATACGCTCCAAGCGACGAAGGATGGCCTCCACCGCCTCCGGGGCGACGAGGTCGCTCCGGGTGATCACTATCGCGTCGGCCCGGCGCAACGCCTTCAACGGCTCGCGCAGCAGGCCGCGCGGGAGCAGGCGGCCGTAGCCGAAGGGGCAGGTGGCGTCGATCAGCACCAGGTTGGCGAACCGCGCCAGCCGCCGATGCTGAAACCCGTCGTCCAGAATCAGGACGTTGGCTTTGTCCAGCCGGACCGCTTCGACCGCGGCGTGGAAGCGGTTGGCCCGCTGCCGGTGGGGCACCTCCGGCAGGTGCGAGGCCAGCAGCATGGCCTCGTCGTTCCGGCCCTCGCGTGCTCCGTAGCCCCGGCTGAGAATGGCGGGCCGCGCCCCGCGTTCGAGGAACCAGCGCACCGCGTATTCCACCGCCGGGGTCTTGCCCGTGCCTCCGGTGGTGAGGTTGCCGATGCAGAGCACCGGCATGTCCACGCGGTACTCTGCCTTCAGGCCGGTGTCGTAAAGCCAGTTGCGACATCGGACGGCGATGCCGTAGGGCAGGGCGAGGGCGGACAGTCCGAGGCGGACGCAGCCCGCCACCGGCCCGCGTGCCTCGCCGGACAGCACCTTCCGTTGTTCCGGTGATATGTTCACGCCGGAATTATAGCCTGCCCGGAGGACAGGGTCAACGCCGCCGCGCTCTCGATTAGGGCGGCGCCGGGCCTTGGTCCATGCTGAATCCTATGGCTTCGGTCACTTTTTTTCGTTTTATCCGCGAGTTTTCATCTTTTCGCTTGACGCGATGGGGCGTTCCCATAATAATATGCTCGTCTTGTCCGCGGGAAAACGCACGAACGTCGTGGCGTCGAAGCGGCACAACGGGGTCCCGGATGTCTTGTATTGGTTGTCGCAGCGGCTCGCTTGAAAGCCAGCGACAAGGCTGGCCGGTAGATAGTCCCCCCCAAGTTTCCCCCGACATCCACCATCCCTCTCAAAACGCTTGTCCTGGCTCACTGGAACGCCGTCGGCGCGAGTTCTGCGGTGTCTTCGGTATGTTCGGAGACCCGCACGCGGCCGAGCGGGCTTATTACGGCCTTTACGCGCTGCAACACCGGGGCCAGGAGAGCTGCGGGATTGCGACCGCCGACGGGAAGCGGCTGCACCTCCGTCGTGGGATGGGGCTGGTTTCGCAAGTCTTTCGCCCGGAAGACTTTGAGCAATCCCTCCTGGGGCATGCGGCCATCGGGCACAACCGCTATTCGACCACCGGCTCTTCGGACCTGGTCAACGCCCAGCCGCTGCTGGTGCAGTTCAAGGGCGGGCAGATCGCGGCCGCCCATAACGGCAACCTGGTGAACGCCGCCGGGCTGCGCTGGGCGATGGAGCAGGACGGCTCCATCTTCCAGACGACCACGGATTCGGAGGTGGTCGTCCATCTGATCGCGCGGTCGAAGGCGGACAGCATTGAGGCGATGGTGGCGGACGCACTCAACCAGGTGGAGGGGGCCTATTGCTTCCTGTTCCTGACGCCGACGCAGCTGATCGCGGTGCGGGACCCGCGCGGCTTCCGGCCCCTGTGCCTCGGACGGTTGGGCGAGGCCACGGTGGTGGCGTCCGAGTCCTGTGCCCTCGACATCATGCGGGCGGATTATGTGCGTTCGTTCGAGCCGGGCGAGGGCCTGGTGATCGATGCGGACGGGCAGCGCAGCTTCCAACTCCAGGCTGCGCCCAGGCAGGCGAAATGTATTTTCGAGTTCATCTATTTCTCGCGTCCGGACAGTGTGGTCTTCGGCAAAAAGGTCGATAAGATACGCCGACGTCTGGGGCATCTGCTGGCCAAGGAAGCCCCGGCAGAAGCGGATATCGTCATCTCCGTCCCCGACTCCGCGAACACCGCGGCGCTGGGTTATGCGGAGGCGTCGGGCATTCGCTTCGAGATCGGGCTGATCCGCAACCACTATATCGGACGGACGTTTATCTCGCCGCGTCAGGACAAGCGCGACCGCGATGTGCGCGTCAAGTTCAACCCGGTGGCCGGCGTGCTTAAGGGCAAGCGGGTGGTGTTGATCGAGGATTCGATTGTGCGTGGTACCACGCTGCGGAACCTGGTGCGGCTGATCCGCAGCGGCGGGGCGGCGTCGGTGCATGTCCGGGTCAGCTCGCCGCCCATCATCGCCCCGTGCTTCTTCGGCATCGACATGTCCACCAAGGCCGAATTGATTGCTGCCAACCGCTCGATTGAGGAGATTCGCGAGTTTGTCGGGGCGGACTCGCTGGAATACCTCTCCGTCGAGAAGCTGCGGGAGGCGGTGGACGACCCCGAAAACTTCTGCGCGGGCTGCTTTGTGGGCGACTACCCGGCTCCCTTGCCGGAGGCGTTTGATAAGGAGATGTTTGGCGTCGGGAAACCGGCCTGTTCATAACCATCGCCTTCGGGCGGCGGGCCGGCTCGCAACGGATCGAGGAGGGGCTTTGGCTTCACAACCTGCAATCTTGGCTCTTGAGGACGGAACCCTTTACCGAGGCCGGGCCTTCGGCGCCCGCGGCGAACGCGACGGTGAAGTGGTGTTCAACACCAGCATGACCGGTTATCAGGAGGTGCTGACCGACGCCTCGTATCGCGGCCAGATCGTGGCGATGACCTATCCGCTGATCGGCAACTATGGGATTAACGACGAGGACGGCGAGTCCTGGAAGCCGTGGCTGTCCGGTTTTGTGGTCAAGGAGCTGAGTCGCATCCGGAGCAACTGGCGGTCCAACAAGAGCGTCGAGCAGTTTCTTGAAGAGCACGACATCCTCGGTATTGAGGGGATCGATACCCGTGCCCTGACGCGGCACATCCGCGAGGCCGGGGCGATGAAGGCCGTGCTCTCCACCGAGACCGCCGACGAGGCCCGCCTGGTGGAGCAGGCCAAGGCCTCGCCCGGCCTGGTGGGGCGCGACCTGGTGCAGGAAGTGACCTGTTCGGAACCCTTCGAGTGGACCGACGGCCTGACCGGCGACGAGCCGTTCAAGGTGGTGGTGCCCGATTGCGGCGTCAAGTACGGCATTCTGCGGTGCCTGGTCGCGTTCGGCTGCCGCCCGGTGGTGGTGCCCGCCCCAATGACCGCCGAGGCGATTCGAGCGCTCCGGCCCGACGGTGTGATGCTCTCCAACGGCCCCGGCGACCCCGCCGCCCTGCCGTATATCGTTCAGACGGTACGCGATCTGATTACGCCGGGCACCGGGCGACCGATCCCTGTGTTCGGCATCTGCCTGGGCCACCAGATGCTCGGCCAGGCGCTGGGCGGCACCACCTACAAGCTGAAGTTCGGGCACCACGGGGCCAACCACCCGGTCAAGGACCTCAAGACCGGGAAGGTGGCCATCACGGTGCAGAACCACGGGTTCTGCGTGGATATCGAATCGCTCGACCAGAGCAACCTCGAAATCACGCATATGAACCTGAACGACGGGACGCTGGAGGGCATCCGCTGCAAGGATCGGCCGGTGTTCTCGGTCCAGTTCCACCCCGAAGCCTGCGCCGGCCCGCACGACGCCCGGTACCTCTTCGGCGAGTTTGTAGAGATGATGAAGGCCTGCCGATGAGGCGGGTTGTTTTGACAGCGTTTTCTCGCGGAGCGAACATTGCCCAGACGGAATGACATCCACAAGATTCTGATCGTCGGGTCCGGCCCGATCATCATCGGCCAGGCCTGCGAGTTCGACTATTCCGGCAGCCAGGCCTGCAAGGTGCTCCGGGCCGACGGCTTTCATGTCGTGTTGATCAACAGCAACCCGGCCACCATTATGACCGACCCGGCGGTCGGCGACACGACCTACATTGAGCCGATTACGCCCGAAGCGGTCGCGGCGGTAATTGCACGGGAGAAGCCCGACGCCATCCTGCCCACCGTGGGCGGGCAGACCGGATTGAACGTGTCCGAGGAGCTGGCCCGGCGCGGCGTGCTCGCGGAACACGGCGTGGAGATGATCGGCGCCTCGCCCGAAGCCATCCGCCGGGCGGAGGCCCGCGACGAGTTCAAGGCGACCATCGAGGGCCTCGGCCTGAAAGTCCCCCAGGGGTTTGTGGTCAACACCCCGGAGGATGCCGAGCGGGCGGTCAACGATATCGGCCTGCCGGTGATCATTCGGCCCAGCTTCACGCTCGGTGGCCGGGGCGGCGGCGTCGCCCACAATATGGAAGCCTTCCGCCACCTGGTCTGGAGCGGCCTCGACGCCAGCCCCACGCACCAGATTCTGATCGAGCAGTCGGTGATCGGCTGGAAGGAGTTCGAGCTGGAGGTGATGCGCGACACGCGGGACAACGTGGTGATCATCTGCTCCATCGAGAACATGGACCCGATGGGCATTCACACCGGCGACAGCATCACCGTGGCCCCGGCTCAGACGCTCTCGGACCGCGAGTACCAGACGATGCGCGACGCGGCGGTGGCCATCATCCGCGGCATCGGCGTGGAGACCGGCGGCTCGAACATCCAGTTCGCGGTGAACCCCGAAAACGGCGAGATGCTGGTCATCGAGATGAACCCCCGCGTCTCGCGGAGTTCGGCTCTGGCGTCCAAGGCGACGGGATTCCCCATCGCCAAAATCGCCGCCAAGCTGGCGGTTGGCTACACGCTCGACGAGATTCAAAACGACATCACGCTCAAGACCCCGGCGTGTTTCGAGCCGACCATCGACTATTGCGTGACGAAAATCCCGCGGTTCACGTTCGAGAAGTTCGCTGAGGCCGAGCCGGTGCTGACCACCTCGATGCGGTCGGTCGGCGAGGCGATGGCCATCGGCCGGACGTTCAAGGAGTCGCTGCAGAAGGCCCTGCGCTCGCTGGAGATCGGGGCCGCCGGGCTGGATGACATCGGCGGCCCGCTCTCGCCCGAAGAGCTGCGCTCGCACCTGGCGGTGCCCAGCCCGACGCGTATCTTCTATCTCAAGCGGGCGTTCCAGGACGGCCTGGCCATCGACGAAATCTACCGCCTCAGCGGCATCGACCCGTGGTTCCTCGATAACATCAAGCAGATCGTGGAACTGGAGGACGAGCTGAAGGCCTCGGGCGGGGAATTGTCCGAGGAGAAGATGCGGCAGGCCAAAGAATACGGCTTCAGCGACCGCCAGCTCGCCAAGATTCTGGGCCGGACGGAACTCGCGATCTGGGAGGAGCGCTCGCGGTTGGGCATCCTGCCGGTTTACAAGTCGGTCGATACCTGTGCGGCCGAGTTCGAAGCCTTCACCCCTTACTATTATTCGAGCTATGAAGAAGAAACAGAAGCCTGAACCGGCGCCCGACGCCGCACAGTCCGCAAGCCTCGGGGTCTCGGACGGCCCCGAAGAGCTGGTCGCCATCCTGGATTTCGGGTCGCAGTACACCCAGCTTATCGCACGGCGGGTGCGCGAGCTGGGCGAGTACTCCGAAATCGTGCGCCACGATATCAAGGCCGACCGGCTGGCGGCCCGCCGTCCCAAGGCGGTGATCCTCTCCGGCGGCCCGGCCAGCGTCCCCGACAAGGGCAGCCCGCGCTGCGATCCGGCCATCTTCGACCTCGGTGTGCCGGTGCTGGGCATCTGCTACGGGATGCAGCTGATGACCCACCATTTCGGCGGGGTGGTGGCCCGGGCCGATACCCGCGAATACGGCCACGCCTTCCTGAATGTGACCCAGGCGGATCCTCTGTTTGAGGGCTTTTCGGAACGCATCGCCGTCTGGATGAGCCACGGCGACCGGGTGGATAAATTCCCGGATGGGTTCGAGGTCATCGGCGAGAGCCACGGCTCGCCCGTCGCGGCAATGCGGCACACGGCCCGCAAGCTGTACGGCGTGCAATTCCATCCCGAAGTGGTGCATACGCCGCGCGGCACCGAAATCCTTCGCAACTTTCTCTTCCGAATCGCCAAGTGCCACGGGAATTGGAGCATGGCCTCGTTCGTGGAGAACGCGACCGAGGAGCTGCGCACGCGCATCGGAAACGGGCGGGTGCTTTGCGGGATGAGCGGCGGCGTCGATTCCTCGGTGCTCGCCTGCCTCCTGCACCGGGCCATCGGCGACCAGCTGCAGTGCGTGTTCGTCAACAACGGCCTGTTGCGCAAGGACGAGCACCGCGAGGTGTTGAACACCTTCAAGAAATCCATCGGCCTGAACCTCAAGGCGGTGAACGCCTCGGCCGAGTTCCTCCGGCGGCTGCGGGGGGTGTCGAGTCCCGAACGCAAGCGCCGTATCATCGGCAACACGTTCGTTCGCGTGTTTGAGCGGACCGTCCGCGAGCTTGGCGAGTTCAAGTATCTGGCCCAGGGCACGCTCTATCCCGACGTGGTCGAGAGCAATTCCGCCTTTGGCGGGCCGTCGGCGGTGATCAAGACGCACCACAACGTGGGCGGCCTCCCGGAGCGGATGAAGTTCAAGCTGGTCGAACCCTTTCGGCATCTCTTCAAGGACGAGGTGCGGCAGGTGGGGAAGGAACTGGGATTACCGGATGCGGTCATCTGGCGGCATCCGTTCCCCGGTCCGGGCCTGGCGGTGCGCGTCATCGGTCCGGTGACGCCCGGCAAGCTGCGCACACTGCGCGAGGCCGACGCGATCTTTATCGAGGAGCTTCGGACCGCCAAGCTCTACCGCAAAATCTGGCAGGCGTTTGCCGTGTTGCTGTCGGGCAAGGCGGTGGGCGTGATGGGCGACGAGCGCACCTATGCGAACGTGATTGGCATTCGGGCCGTGACCAGCCGCGACGGAATGACCGCCGACTGGGCGCGTATCCCGCACAAGACGCTGGCTCGCATCAGCAACCGTATCATCAACGAGGCCAAGGGCGTGAACCGTGTGGTCTATGACGTCAGCTCGAAGCCGCCCAGCACGATTGAATGGGAATAGGTCCGTGGACTGCGAGTGCGGGGCACGCGCCGCTCGGAGCTTCGGAGCGTATCAGTGGAGGATAGGATGGCCAAGTATGTGTTTGTGACCGGCGGCGTGGTGTCGTCTCTGGGCAAGGGGATTACCGCCGCGTCCATTGGCTGCCTGCTCAAGTCCTACGGGCTGCGGGTCAACATGCTGAAGATCGACCCTTACCTCAACGTCGATCCCGGCACGATGAGTCCTTACCAGCACGGCGAGGTCTATGTGACCGATGACGGGGCCGAGACGGACCTGGACCTGGGCAACTACGAGCGCTACCTCGACACGAATATGAGCCAGGCGAACAACGTCACCACCGGCTCGATCTATGAAACCATCATCAAGAAGGAGCGTCGCGG
>CAZBCO010000297.1:0-2532 GCA_964490295.1 uncultured Planctomycetota bacterium | reverse complement strand
AACACGTCTTCGAGCGGCAGGCGCGGGTTCTGAAACACCAGGCCGCAGCCGAGGCATCGGACGTAATCGAACTCGCCCGGCGTCCCGCAGGCTTCGTCCCGCAGGCTGGCGTAGTGCTCGTGGTCCGCACCGCCGCACAAGTTGCAGCGCGTCAGTTGATAGGTCTTCGGGGAGGGGGATGCCTGGTCAAGGTCAGGCGTGGCTGACAGCGTGTTCATGGCTGAAGCTCCGTGATTTCGTTGAGGGCGGGGGCTGGCCTTCGAGCGCCCGGCGTTCGATGTGCCATAACGCCGCCTCCGGCGCGGCTGATCCGACGACCTGACGCTGGAGATCGGCGGCGCGGCGGGCGTAGTCGGCATTGGCGAGGATATGCTGCACCGCCGCCACGATGTCGCCGGCCCGCAAGCTGCGCTCGCGCACCCGGACGCCCAGGCCCAGGGCCTCCACGCGCTCCATGTTGAATTCCTGGTCGTGGAAGGTCGGTACGCCCACCACCGGCACGCCGTGGGACAGCGACTGGTAGATGGTTCCGTTGCCGCCGTGACAGACGGTGACGCTGGCTTTGGCCAGCAAGGCCGAGGCCCTCGCCAGCCGGGTGACGAAGCAGCCCGGCGGAAGGTCGTCGCTGGAAATCTGATCGCAGGTGGTGACCATCACCTGGAGGCCCGCCTCGGCCAGATCACGCAGGACCCGGACGAAGACCTCCGGCTGCCCGGTGGACCCCATCGTCAAGTACACCGTGGGGACGTCGGCGGCCACGTCGCCCAGCCAGTCGGGTTCCGGAACCTCCGGCTCCCACAGGATCGGCCCGATATAGTGGAACTGGGCCGGGAGGTCGCGGCTGGGCACGAACTCCGGAAGGTCCGCCAGAAGCGTCAAATAGGGCGATGCCATCACGTCGAAGATATTGCCGCGAGCGGCCAGACCGTGCGCCCGTCGGAACCGGTTGAACACCCCCGCCAGCCGACGCAAGACCAGGGGCTGAACCACCTGCAAGACCTTCCCCGCCGTCTTGCGGCCCAGATAGCGAAGCAGCGGGACCGTCTCCGGCAGCGCCACCGGCACCGCGCAGTGCCGTGTCCAATAGGCATTGAGCACCGACACATACGGCACGCCGGTCAGCTCGGACGAGATGTCCAGCGACAGGCGAAGGTCTCCGACCACCAGGTCCGTGTCGGAGCGGGTCAGGGCCGCAATATCGCTCTCGACATATTGGCGCAGAATCTCATCGGTGTAGAGGATTCCGCCCCGGCGAATGGCCTTGAGAGCGACCGATTGGGGAACCGAGAAGACCCGCTCTACCTCGAACCCGGCCTGCAAGAACAGCTCTTCGTAAGGCTCGGCCGAGGCCACACGCACCGCGTGTCCGCGCTCCCGCGCCGCCCGCGCGATCTGAAGCGCCCGCGAGACGTGGGCCAGGGAAATCGCATCCGGGATGACCAGAATCTTGAGCGCCATGGGATGCTCAGCCTCCGTCGGTTTGAGGGTGGGAAGGCTTGGACGCCAGCCAGTCCAACAACGGTTGGTTCATGGCTCCGCCCGCCGGACTGGAGCGCAGGAAGTCCGCCACATCCTGTTCCGTCATACGATACGGATCGTCGAATGCTTCGGGGCTTATCGCCTCCTCAAAGAAGAACTTGCGAATGCGTTCATTGCGGACTTGCTCCGGGAGGAACTCCTCCAATCGCATCAGCATGAAGACGGCCGGGTTGTCCTTGACCTCCGGGAAGTATCGCGTCTCGCCCTGGGGCTTGGCGAGGAAGTATTTCTCGTAAAACGCCGCGTGGTGGGGGTGGACGGCGAAGCAGAGGTCTTGCATGTCGAGGCGTTGTTGGCTGTAACGGATGATCAATCGATAGAGCTTGAGCAGGTGGCCCAGCCGCCGTGGTGAAAATTCACGCCGGTCGGCCAGCATGCCCACTTCCGCCAGCCGCCGCCCCGCTGTACGCAGGCGGTCCAGCTCGGGGCTGAATATCTCATCAATCGGAAACCGGAACGGCGAATCGGGAATCAGCGAGACGGTGGAAACCACCTCGTCGAGGTGCTTGGCCACAAAGGTCACCGTCTCCGGCAGCAACGCGAAGGCGGGCACCAGCATCCCGGTCTCGCTGGGTTCGCAATAGCCGCATCGCAGATAGTTCTTGTACAAGAGGCGGAACGCCCCTTCCAGGTCCGCCCGGCTTCGTACCGGGCCGATGGTGACGTCCTTCGGGTCGACGCCGGGAATACAGAGGCCCGTGCGTTTTTCATCTCGCGTATTCATGTCAGTATCCTCGACGGTTGCCGACGAGGCGTCCGTCCAGTGTGTTGTGACGGCGTCTCATGCGTTTTAATCCCCGCCAGATTGGCGAGGTGGTCGCGGACGCGGGCGCGGGGGCCTTCGGCGGGTTCGCAGAGCGGGAGCAGCAGTTCCAGGTCGCCCGGCGTGGGGATGTGGCGGTCGGCCAGGGCGTGCAACGAGGCGGCCTCGTCGGGGATCGCCGGGCCGAGCGGGCCGGTGCTCAGGCCGTCGGGCGACCACGCGCCCAGCTC
>CAZBCO010000296.1:0-7122 GCA_964490295.1 uncultured Planctomycetota bacterium | reverse complement strand
CACCGTCGTGGAACGGGCCGCCAGGCTCCGCAAAGCGCGGGCCGTGCGCGGACGATATATGCGCCGCCTTGCGACCTTCCGCAACGCGACTTGCTTTCCTGAAGCCATTTACAGCAAATTCCATGCCCGAAATCACGGAAAGTTCAAAAATAGTCATAAGTTCTTGTTTTACAGCTATTTGAGAGGCTGGATGCTCTTGGACTGCCAGCGGGCCATGTTGTTTTTTCCATGCGCGTTTTGGCCTGGCATGCGGCGATATCGTTGTAAGTCATTGCATGTATGCCAGATAAACAAGTCTTATTTTCGCAACACCGAAATGAGCGTTTTGTTGCGATAACGCAACATGGCCGCATCGACGCTTCGCTCCCAAACCAGGCGGTGGAGGGCCAAGGGGCTACGCTGCGGGCCTGGCGGAGCCGGGGGCATGGTCTTGCATCACCAAAGACATTCGGTATACTGAGCTTGCCCGCAACTAAAACAGGAGACGTGGTTATGGCCGACGGAATTCATCAGATGGTGCCCCGTGAGCAGATGGCGGAGCATGTTCGCAAGCTGCGCGACACCTATGCCATCACACCGGGCGCTCCGCTCTATCAGCGGGAGTTCGGCTATTTCTGCGAAGAAGCCTGGGCCGAGCAGGGGCTGCCGGAGAACGCCAACTATGCGGCGGAGTTCGGCTATGATCCGGGCGCCATGCACGCCCTGGGGCAGCTCGGCTGGTGCCAGGCGGCGTTTGAGCCGCGCTTTGAGGAGAAGATTATCGAGGAGCGCGGCGACCACGAGGTGGTGCAGGATTACGCGGGGCGGCATGTCTTGTGCTTCAAGGGGCGACGCTCGGGGTTTATGCCCGAATATCTGGACCACCCGGTGAAGGATCGGCGCACTTGGGAAGAGCTGGTGAAGTGGCGGCTGGACCCGGCCTCACCGGAGCGCACCGCCAAGCTGGACGAGCGGATGGCCGCGGCACGTCAGGCCGCGGGCGAAGGGCTGTTCATCTCGCAACGCCTGATCGGCCCGTACATGTATCTGCGCAGCCTGATGGGCCCGGCGGACGTGCTTTATAAGTTCTACGACGAGCCGGAGCTGATTCACGACTGCCTGCGCACCTGGTTCGAGCTGGCCGACACGGTGATTGCCCAGCACCAGCAACACGTCACCTTGGATGAGATTTTCTTCGCCGAAGACATCTGCTACAAGAGCGGCCCGCTGATCTCGCCGGAGATGATGCGCGAGTTCCTCGGCCCGTACTATCGCCAACTGATGGCCAACGTCCGGAGCCGCCAGATCGACCCCGCGCGGCACCTGTACGTGCAGATCGACACCGACGGCAACGCCGTGCCGGTGATTCCGGTGTATCGAGAGCTGATCGGGATGGACGTGATGAGTCCGTTCGAGGTGGCGTCGGGCTGCGACGTGGTGCAGATCGGGCGGGATTTCCCCGACTTGGTTCTCACCGGGGGAATTGATAAGCGGGTGTTGGCCGAAGGGCCGGCGGCGATCGACGCGATGGTCGAGCGCATCCTGCCGACGATGCGCGAACGCGGCGGCTATATCCCCACCTGCGACCACGGCGTCCCGGCGGAGGTCTCGCTGGCCAACTATCGGCACTACCGGCGCCGCTGCCTGGAGCTGGGCGGCTGACCGAAGGCCGCCGCCGGGCGCACCGGTGCGGCGATCACACCCCGCGGACAAATTCCCGGAACATCGTGGCGTATTGGCCTCGAAGCTGCATCAGGACGTCGTGGGAGCCGCTCTCGACCACGCGGCCGTGCTGCACCACAAGGATGCGGGTGGCGTGGCGGACGGTGGAGAGGCGGTGGGCGACGACGAAGGTGGTGCGCCCTTCCATCAGTTTCCACAGGGCGTTCTGGATGAGAATTTCGGTGTGGGTATCGACCGCGCTGGTGGCCTCGTCGAGGATGAGGATGCGGGGGTTGGCGATGAGCGCTCGGGTGAAGCAAATCAGTTGGCGTTCGCCGTGGCTGATGGCCCCGCCGCGCTCGCGGACGTCGGTCTGATAGCCGTCGGCCAGCTTGCCGATCAGGTCGTGGGAGCCGAGGGCCTTGGCCGCGGCGATGGCCTGCTCGTCGGTGGTCTCCGGCCGGCCGTATTTCAAGTTGTCCATCACCGTGCCGGTGAAGAGGAAGTTGTCCTGGAGGACGATGCCCATCTGCTGGTGGAGCGAGCGTTGGGTGACGCCGCGGATATCGATGCCGTCGATGAGCAGGCGGCCGGCCTGCTGCTGGTAGAAGCGGGGGATGAGGTTGATGATGGAGGTCTTGCCCGCTCCGGTGGGGCCGACCAGGGCGATGACGTCGCCGGCCTTGGCTTCGAGGTTGATATCCTCCAGAATCCACGGTGTGTCGGGGTGGTCGTCGTATTTGAAGGAGAGGTGCTCGAAGCGCACGTCGCCCCGGATGGGCGGCATCGGCACGGCGTCGGGCGCGTCCACGATGGCCGGCTCCTGCTGCATCAGATTGACGACCCGTTCGGACGAGGCCGAGGAGGAGAGCAGGTGGTCGTAGAGGTGGGCGATCATCATGATCGGGCCGTAGATCATGCCGATATACATCATCGCGGCGGGGATCACACCCAGCGTGATATGCCCGGCGGCCAGGGCGTAGGCCCCGTAGGCCACCACCGCCGCCTGGGCCAGGCCGAAGAGCAACATCATCGAGGGAAAGGTGAGGCCGCGGACGTGAGCCGCTGTTACCCGGGTGGCGCGGTATTCGTCGAGCAAGGCGTTGTAGCGGACCAGGTTGACGTCTTCGCGCCCGTAGGCCTGGACCACGTGGACGCCGGTGACGTTCTCGGCGATGTTGGCGGTCATCCGGGCGATGACGCGCCGCATCCGCCGGTACGCGGGCAGCCCCCATTTCTGCGAGGCGAAGCCCGCGGCCAGCACCACCGGCGAGAAGGCGATGATCAGCCCGCACAGCCGCCAGTCATAGGAGAGCAGAATCACCGCCACCGTCATAATGGAGCAGGCAACGTGGACAAAGAAGAGCGGGACAAAGGTGAGCATCGGCTCCAGGTTCTCGACGTCGCGGTCCACGCGGGCCATAATCCGGCCCGCCTTCTCCCGGTCGAAGAACTCCATCGACAGCCGCTGGATGTGGCCGAAGAGCCAGCCGCGCAGGTCGTTCAATGCGTGCTGCCCGGCGCGCTGGATGGACACCCGCTGAAACACCGTGACCACGCTGCTGAACGCCATGTTCAGCACCATCAGCCCGGCGATGGCCGCCAGCCCGACCCAGGCCCACCACCCCAGAAACGCCTCGGCGGCGTTGCCCTCCAGGCCCCGGACGCGGTAGGCCGGGAGGATGAGCTCGTCGATCCCGATCTTGGCCAGGTGCGGGATCATCGCCAGCGACACCACCCAGAAGGCCTCGATCAGCAGCGGCAGAATCAACTGACGGCGGTAGGGGCGGGCAAAGCGCAGGATGTGCCGCAGCGTGCCCAGCGACGGCCGCGCCCGCTCGTAGCGCTCTTCCACTTCGTCATAGGTCATGGCCATAACATCGAACCCTTCAGGCGCGAGGGGCCGCCCCCGCGCGCCGCGCTCACGGCTGCATCGCCTTGCCTGCAAACTGCTGATCGCACATCCGGCGGTACACGCCGCCCAGATCGAACAGCTCGCCGTGGGTGCCGCGTTCCACAATCCGGCCATCTTCCAGCACCAGAATCAAGTCGGCGTGGGCCACCGAGGACACCCGGTGGGCGACCAGGAAATTGGTGCGGCCTTCGGCCACGCGCTTGATGGTCTCGCGGATCATCCGCTCGGTCTCCGAGTCCACGCTCGCGGTCGCGTCGTCCATAATCAGGATACTGGGATTGAGCAGCACGGCCCGGGCGATGGCGATACGCTGGGCCTGGCCGCCGCTCAAGGTGGCGCCGCGCTCGCCGACCAGGGTGTCGTAGCCGTGGTCCAGCTCGCCGATGAACTCGTGGGCCTGCGCGGCCTCGGCCGCGGCTCGGATCGCCTCGAAATCCGCGTCGGGCTGCCCGTAGGCGATGTTCTGCCGCACCGTGGCGCTGAACAGAAACGTCTCCTGAAAAATGAACCCCACCGAGCGGCGCAGCTCCTCCAGCCGGATATCGCGCACATCGCTTCCGTGAACCAGCACCTGGCCCTGGGTCGCGTCGTGGAATCTGGGGATGAGGCTGATCAGGGCGGACTTGCCGGACCCGGTGTGCCCCACCACGGCGACCGTCTGGCCGGGCATCACCGCGAAGCTCACGTCGTTCAGCACCGGCTTCCCGGCCGCGAAGCCAAAGCCGACCTCGCGGAACTCCACCGCCGGCACCGTCTCGTCCGGCGGCGGCATCGGGTCGGCCCCCGGCCGCGAGCGGATGCCGGGTTCCTCGTCCAACACCTCGTACACCCGCTCGGCCCCGGCCGCGGCTCGCTGGAACGAGTCGATCAGCTCCATCACGTTGCGCAGGCGGCGGTTGATCGGCTGCATCACAAAAAACGCAAAGGTGATATCGCCGATCTGAATCTGCCCGGTGATTGCCAGGTAGCCGCCGTAGAACACGGCCAGAGGCATCACCATCCCGAAGAGCATGTTCGGCCCCAGCATGTGGCTGATCCAATACTCCACCGCGGACAGCGTCTTCGCCACAAACGTCCCGGTCCGCGCGTTGAACTTGGCCTGCTCGGCGTCTTCCTGGGCGAAGGCCCGGACGATGCGGGAGCCGGCGATGTTCTCCTGGAGCACGGTGGTCACCTCGCCGTAGGCATCGCGCGAGGCGCGCCACACCGGCCGCACCTTGACCCCCAGCCGCAGCGTGATGAACACCGCCAGCGGCAGCGGGCTGAGCGAGACCGCGGCAAAACGCCAGTCGATCCAGAACAGCATCCCGATGGCCCCGCACAGGAACACGGCCATATCGGCCACACCGAACACCGCGAACCCGATGAACCGCTGCATGTGCTGCACGTCGCCGGTCGACCGGCTGATCAGCTCCCCCGTGGTGGTCTGTTTGTGGTAGGTCAGCGAGTGGCGCTGCACCGCCCGGTACATCCGGCGGCGCAGCCGGTTGACAATTCGGACGCTCAGCTCCATCCGGCTGAGCGTCTGGGCGAACCGCAGAGCCAACAACAACAGCGCCCCGACGGCAATCAACCAGACAAACGGCCAGATGTTCATCTCGCCCGAACCCTGCCAGGCTTGCAGGTAGTTCACCGCGCGGCGCACGAACCAGTGCGGGAGCAGCTCGGCGCCGGAGGTGGCCAGGGCGATGCACGCCGCCACCACCAGCAGCGGAATCTCATGCCGGTACTCGCCCAGCAGCCGCCAGAGCACGGCCGGAGAGACCTTCGGTTTGTCGTTATCGGAAGCCACGGGGTTTACCCGCGAAGACGCTCAGCCGCCTCGCGGACCTTTGCTATCGGCGGCACCAGGGCGAAGCGCACAAAGCCGTCGCCCGGATTCTCGCCGTTCCATTCCAGGCTGACCAGGTCGCCCGGAACACAGTTGATCCCCTTCTCAAACAACAGCCGCTCGGAAAAGCTCAACGGCGTCTCGCCGGACGGCACCTTGACCCAGAGAAAGAACGTGCCCTGCGGAGCGACCGGCGTGCAGCCAAAGGCCTCCAGCGCCGGCAGCAGCGCCTCCAGGCGCTCCTGATAGATGCCGCGCATCGCATCGGGATGCTCCTCGTCGCGGAACGCCGCCGCCGCCGCCGCCTGGATCACGTTCGCCACGCCCTGCACCGACTTGCGCACGATGGACTTGATCGGGTTCAGCAGCTTGGGATTGCGCGAGGCCATGAAACCGACCGCGCAGGAGGTCATCATGCTGCGCTTCGACAGCGAATTGAGCACGATGGCGCAGTCCGCCGATTCGGGCACCTCCAGCACACTGTGCGGAGCCTCGCCAAAATACAGGTCGGAATAACACTCGTCCGACACCAGCACCAGGTCGTGCTCCAGGCAGTAGCGCACCACCTCGGCCAGCTTCTCCAGCGAGCAGACCTGCCCGGTGGGCGAGTGCGGCGAATTGAGGAAGAAGACGCGCGCCCGTTCCGCGATCGCGTCGGGGATTTCGGCCAGGTTGGGCTGGAAGCCGTTGGCCTCCGAGATGTTCAGGTAAAACGGCTCGGCCCCGGCGAGCTGCGCGCCGCTGGTATAGGGCGGATAGCCGGGGTTGGGGATGATGCAGACCGCGTTGTCGCGCGGGTCGCAGAAATAGGTCGGCAGCAGGAACGACGCGTACTTCGCGCCGTAGGTCGCGCACAGTTGATCGGTCGTCAGCGTGACACCGAAGCGCCGTTCGAGCCAGCCCGCGACCGCGTCCAGAAAGTCCGCCCCGCCGACGCCTTCCGGATAGCCGGAAGTCTTCAGCTCCTCGACCGCCTCGGTCATCCGCTGCCGGACCACCGGCGGCATCGGGTCGGTCGGGTCGCCCACGCCGAAATCAATCACATAGCCTTCGGGGAACATTCCCCGCGCCTTCTTCTTGTTCGCATCCACCACGTCAAAGGGGTACGGGGCGTTCAGAATCGGCCCCAGATTCGGGTTCAATCGCGTCAGTCGCTCGGACATCAGGAACAGGCTCCGTTACAAGGGTTCTTTCTGCGTCCCGTGTATCTAATCAGATTAGCAGAAAAAGTCAACCTCAACGCGTGAATTCGGCGGTTTTCCCGCGTTTCCCCTCGTTGCCTTCATCTGCATAATCGAGACCACCGTCGCCGCCGGGCGGATGGCCACTCGCCGCCTCCGTGTACCGCCCCTGCGGGGCTTGGCCGATGCTGCGGACGAGTTCCCGGCCCTCACGGGCCGGGCTAAAATGGGTCGGCCCTCCGGGCCTTGGGATGGAAGGGGTAAACCTTTTTTGACGGGATGGACAGGATGGACACTGCCGTCTTGGGGGACATAGCCGTTTCGGCGGAGTCCGCCGCTAAAGCTATGGCAGAAGACGGGGACTGGCACCCCGTTGCCTGTCCCGCTTTCTGCTATCCCGTTCATCCCGTAAATCCTGTCAAAAACTCCCCCTGCCTTTACCCATGGCATCGGCGTCCAACGGCTTCCAACGTGGCACGGGCGTCCCGCCCGTGATTCAAAATCAGGATGCGCGGGCGGAACGCACGGGCGTCAAAACATAGAACACGGGCGGG
>CAZBCO010000295.1:0-5952 GCA_964490295.1 uncultured Planctomycetota bacterium | reverse complement strand
CCCAGCCGTGATTCAAAACCCGGATGCACAGGCGGGCCGCCCCCCGCCGCCAAAGCGATGGCGGGCAAGTGGATAAACGGGATGGAGCGAAAGTCCGGTATCCGGTCCATCCGGTCCATCCTGTCAAAAAAAGCTTTCTTTCGAGCAGGAGCACGATTACGAGCAAGAGCACGAGGGGCGGGCGGGCTACGCGGTGAATGGTTTTATCTGCGTTGATCCGTTTTCAAATCAGCGTTCCTCTGCGTCCGGACTGTTTTTACTCACGGCTGGGACAGCCGTGCTACGTTTCGAGCACGAGCACGAGCACGAGGTAATCCCGCGCCCCCATGCTCCCGTGCGCCCATGCTCCCGTGCGCCCACGCTCCCGTGCGCCCACGCTCCCATGCTCCCGCGCTCCCATGCGCCCACGCACCCAAGGCGCTTCTGACTGATAGCTGACAGCTATTTCGAGCAAGAGCAGGATGCGGGGCTTGCGGACTAATCGCCGGGGGGCGCCGCCTTGTGCTCACCTGCCGCGCCCCCCGGGCCGCTTTCCGATTCCCCATTCCCCTCCAACATGTTTTTTTCGGTTGCGTTTTGTGGGGGGAGCGTATACCATAGTATTGGATTGACGGGGGTTGGCTGGGGCCAATTCCTGAGCGGTTGGGCATGCGGCGGGCCTGAGGGCAATGGGACGTCGTGAACGGTTCTTCAAAAACAGGAGTGCAGTAATGAGAAGCCGATGGTTGTTGGCGTTGGGTCTCGGTCTGGCCTGGGCGATGGCGGCGCAAACGGTTCGGGCGGCGGACGCCTTCGAGCTGAAGGTGCGGGAGGAACGTCCGCGCATCTTCCTGCGTGAGAAGGCCTGGAACGGCCCGTCGGTGGAGAAGCTGCGGGAATGGATGAAGACCGACGAGTATCAACTGCGCGCCAAGAAGCTGGAGCGCGGACAGGCCGGGCCGATTGCGCGCGCGGTGCTGTACGTGGGCACGGGCGACGAGGCGTGGGGCAAGAAGGCGGTCGCGGAGTTCAAGAAGTTCCGGATCAGCGGGCGCACCCCCAGCTATTCCGGCATCGAGGCTCAGAAGTACGCGGCGATGTATGATTGGCTGCGGAATCACCCCGATTTCGACGAGGCCTCCCGCAAGAAGGCGGTGGCCCACATGGAGCAGTGGGCGGGCAATTACCACCGCTACCTGAAAGCCGGCGGCGACAACCCCTTCTACTCGCGCATGTCCGGCGCCCTGGGCGGCCTGACCACGCTCGCCCTGGCGCTGCACGGCGACAGCCCCAAGGCCGAGGTGTACGTGCGGTTCTCGGCGGACTATCTGCGCAACAAGCTGGGGACGATCCGCGAGGCCGAGGACGGCTCCACCGCCGGGGGGACTTACGGACTCAATCACCTCTTCACCGACTGGGCCAATCTGGTGGCTGCCTGGCGCAGCGCCACGAACTGGGACGCCGCGGAGTGGATCAAGGAGAACCAGGGCGACTGGCTGCAGAAGCAATTGCTGTGGCAGATCTGGGCCACCTATCCCAACGGGTACATCTTCAAGGAAGGCGACCTGTGGGAAGGGGCGATGGACGACCGCGAACAGCACCGGATGCAGGTGGACGCGGTCACCAGCATGTATCAAAACGGCTACGGGCGCACCTGGGCCGACCAGATGCACCGCCGCTGGCCCAAAAGCCCCTGGGACAATATCCCGCTGGACTATCACACGATATACGCCTGGGAGTTCTTCGTATTCAATAACCCCGAGGTCAAGCCCAAGCCGCTGACCGATCTCGGATTGGCGGCCGTGTTCAGCCCGAAGGTGCATGGCTATGTCGCCTGGCGCTCCTCGTGGGAGCCGGATGCCACGGTCGTTCATTTCAAGTGCGGCGACACGGTGGACCAGCACGCCTCGCGCGACCAGGGCAAGTTCACCCTCTTCAAACACGCTCCGCTGGCGATCAAGCAAGGCGCCTATATCGGCTGGAACAGCAAGCTGCATCGGTATTACCAGTCGCCCTGGAGCGCGAACGTCGTGCTCTTCACCGGGCCGGGCAACGTCGGTGAACAGCCGGGGCTGACCATCGAGCGCGCCCCCTCGTGGACCGCCTACCGGAACGCTCGGAAGCGGCGGAACCGGCCGCGCCCCGGCAAGCTGCTGGCCACCGAAGCGAACGACGACTATGCGCGGGCGCTGGGCGATTTCAGCGGCGCCGTCAGCGGCGGCTCGCGCTGGACGCGCGAGCTGGTGTTCCTCGGCTACAAGTATCTGCTCGTGCTGGACCGGGTCAAGGCGACCGGCAACCTGAAGCACCGCTGGACGCTGCACAGCATCAATGAGCCGACGGTGGACGGGGCGATGATGCAGATCGACAACGGCGACGGCCGCTTGTTCTGCAAGGCTCTGCTCCCGGAGAAGGTCACCATCCAGAAGGTGGGCGGCAAGGGCCACGAGTGCGACTATAACGGCGACAACCGCATCTACAAGAAAGGCTATAAGCCGCGTCCCGAACAACGCATCGGGGCCTGGCGCCTGGATGTTCGCCCCGCCGACGGCGCCTCGGAAAGCGTCTATCTGCACGTCCTCTATCCGACGGACAAGAACACCCAGGCGATGCCCGCCTGCACCGTCACCCAGCAGGGCGACGACCTTGTGGTCACGGTAGGCGACTTGAGCTACACCTTCAAGCCGGCCAAGTAAGGCCGCAGGTTGGCGTAGCAGATAGCTTCATACAGCGGAGCGCAACTCAGAAACCGGGACTGGCACCCCGTTGCCTGTCCCGGTTTCTTCATCCAACTTCGTCGTCAATCATGGATAGAATGTTGTCTTGGAGCTCCGCCTGGGAATAGGGCATTTTTGTTTTGCGTTGACAGAGAATGAGAAAGTCCTTGTGCGGATAGCGAGACGCGGTAGAATAGACGCCATCGCTTGTACGGAGCTTTCGAGAGATAGGCTGAACCGCAATGGTGTTTGGAATCCGTGAATTTTATAGAGAGAAAAGAGATGAGTGATTATGAAACGCTACCGGACCGGTTAAGGAAACTGGGGCCGGTTCCAATGCTGATCCTGGCCTTGCTGGTCGGCTTTCTTATTGTCTTTGCCCTGTCCGTGGTAAAAATCGACGGGGATCAGGTGGGGCTTGTGGAAAAGAAGCTTGGCGGAGGCCCGCTGCCGCAAGGCCGCATCCTCGCGGTCGAAGGCGAGAACGGCATTCAGGCCCAGATCTTGACGCCCGGCTGGCATTTCTTCTATTGGCCGTGGCAATATGATGTGATTAAGGTCCCCGTCACCGAGATCAAGCAGGATCACGTCGGGCTGTTGACCGTGGCCGACGGCCGGAGCCTGCCCCCGGACACCGTCTACGCGCCCGAATGGGAAATGCCGGACAAGATGATCGATGCCACCTATTTCCTCGGCGAAGGGAACGGCTATAAAGGCCCGCAACTGACCGTGCTGAGGCCCGGACAATACCGCCTCAATACCAAGTTGTTCTCCGTGACCCAGGTCCCGGTCACCAACGTGGAAATAGGGACGGTTGCCGTCGTCAAGAGCAACGTGGGCGAGATCGTGACCTCGGACGCCCGCCTCGTCGACAAAAACCAGCGGGGCATCTGGAACACCCCGCTGCCCGAAGGCAAGTATTACCTGAACACCAACGCCTACGAAATCATCAAGGTCAGCATTCGTCAGGTCAAAGTCAGCTATACTCTGGAGCCGGAAAAAGGCGAAGGGGCGACACAAGAACGCCGACCCATCTCGGTACGAAGCCAGGATGGCTTTACCTTCCCTGTCGATGTGCGGGTGAACTATCGCATTGACCGTGAAGACGCTCCCCGCGTCGTCGCCACCATCGGCGGTGATGATTTGGTGTTGAGCAAACTCGTCACCCCCACCGTGCGGGCCATATTCAGAAACAACGCCGAGCAGGTCAAGGCCCTGGGTTACGTCCAGAACCGCTCGGTGCAGGAACAACAAAGCGCCGCGATGCTTGAGAAGGAGCTGCGTGACTACGGCGTGACCGTGCTGGCGGTTCGCATCGGAGATGTCGGCGACGTCAAAACACTGGGTACCCTTCTGAAGACGCAGACCGACCGCGAAATCGCCCTGCAGGAGCAGGCGACCTTTGAGGAGCAGCAACGGGCCGCCGAAAAACAAAAAGCTCTCGAAAGCACACGACAGGAGGCCGTCGAAGAAAAACGCCTGGCCACCGCCGCCTACGGCGTGAAAGTGGCCGAGCAGGAAAAGCAGAAAAGAATCATCGACGCCCAGGCGGAAGCCGAGCAAATCAAGCTGGTCGCCGAGGCAAAAGCCCAGGCGTACAAGATGGTCTCCGAAGTCATCGGCGCGGATAACGCCGCCTTGCTGGAAATCATGGGACTTGTCGCCACCGAAAAAATAAAGATAACGCCCGAAGTCATGGTGGGCGGGTCTGGCGGCATGACCGACGCCCTGATGGGAACCATCCTGAAAGACAGGCTCAACAAACCACCCGCCGCGAAAAAATAGCGGCTGGCAACCCGCCGTGTGCGAATATCCGGGGACAATACCCCCGGGGGATCATCCTGACGCCCCTTCGGCCCCGCCTTCCGGGGCCGGAGGGGGTTCGGGCCAAGGCCTTCTCAATCATCAGGACACGCCGCCCCGGCCCCCAAACTCGGCTCCCATGCATGCGTTTGTTCGCCTGTCTTTCGCGTTACCGATACGTGTATTTGATCGGATTGGCGGCACCTGGCTTTCGAAATTCGTCGGGAAGCCGTTTGCCAATATACAGTCGTCGAATCTTATCCGGAGCCTCGGTGCCGATAAATCCGTAACGTCCGGGAACCGGTTCGCACCCCGGAAAATGGTCCGGAGTCGCTGGGAGCCACCGATCGGCAACAAATACCGCCACAATAATTCCGGAGCAGACCGCCACGACGATTTCAGCACGAGCAGCCCTCTTGGGACTGATCTTCCACGCGTATCGAGTTGCATCATAGAGGGATGATTCGGTTGCGCTGCGATTGACGTTGATGATCACCGCACGATGCCGGAACTTCGCAGGTTTGGCTTGGTATTTTCTGACGATTTCTTCAGCATGCATTGCCCCAAATTCGGGGCTGAAGCGACCGGTCGCCGAATTTGTGAGGCCGGGGTATGCATCAATCAACGCGGCTTCCACCTGGAAAGCGGTCTTGTCATCAAGCCCGTGCCGATGGATCACGTGAGCAACGTCGAATCCTGCGGCTCGAATAGCGTGTATGCGTTTGAGCTTGTCGTTGGGGTCGCTGGTGCCAATTTCGGCGCGACTGTGCGCGAAAACGCGATTCCCCTTGCCTTTGCCAACATAGAACGTTTCGCCGTTGCGCGGGTCGATCAGCCGATAAACGTACGTCTTCAACTTGCCGATAATTTCCGACGAAAACGATTGCATTCGGGATCACCTCTCTTGGGCAGACGAACGACCAGCAACACCATCCGCTGTGATAATGCCCCGGCGGGTGGCGGTTGTCAAGGGCGAAGTGCTGTGTGTCGCAGGTGCCTCGGCGGATGGGCAGACGAGCAGGTAATCGGATGGCCGTATGCGGCGCGGGGCGGGATTGGGCGACGGGCGTAGCACGGGTGCTGCCCTGTAACTCCCTTGGCTTCTTGTCCTTGTCTTGGGCGGGGTTTACCTGAAAAAAAACAGCGGGCCGGAGTGTCCGGCCCGCCGTCGTGACTGGGCTTCTAGTCAGCCCGTCGGCAGCTAGAATCCCAGCCACCGTCTGCGACCTTCGATCATATATCACCTCCTTTCAAGGGGCGCGGCTGGCTTTCCAACCGGCCCGGTGTCCCGGTCGGCGCCCTGTTCGCAGTCGGGCGCTTCCGGCGGCCACCCGTCGCGGAACGTCTCCGCGACCCAGCGCATCCGGGGAGGGACGCGGTCGGGGGCGCTGCAGTCGTCCCCGGCACTCTTTATCTTACCCCAGCTTCGGAAAAAATCCAAACGAATTGCCGG
>CAZBCO010000294.1:0-5395 GCA_964490295.1 uncultured Planctomycetota bacterium | reverse complement strand
GTTCAAGGAGTCCGACACCGTCACCTGGATCAATGTGGACGGGGTGCATCAGGTGGATGTGGTGCGGCAGATCGGCACCCTGTTCGGCATTCACCCGCTGGTGCAGGAAGATATCGTCAACACCGGCCAGCGGCCCAAGACCGCGGACTACGGCGACTATCTGTTTGTGGTTTTGAAGATGCTCTATTGGGATAAGGCGGCGAGCCGCATCGCGGCCGAGCAGGTCAGCATCCTGATCACGCCCCAGGTGGTGGCCTCCTTCCAGGAGCAGCCGGGCGATGTGTTCGACAGCGTCCGCGAGCGCCTCCGCCAGGGTAAGGGGCGCATCCGGACGATGGGGGCCGATTATCTGGCTTATTCACTGCTGGACGCGGTGGTGGACAACTACTTCGTGATGCTCGAATGGGTCGGCGAGCGGATCGATCGGATCGAAGAGGCCCTGATCTCGAACCCTTCCCAGGAGATCGCCCACCAGATTCAGGCGTTGAAGAAGGAGATGCTGACCAACCGCAAGGCCATCTGGCCGATGCGCGAAATGGTGGGGGCGCTGCGGCGCGGCGATTGCCCGTTGATCCAGGCCGAGACCATCCCCTTCCTGACCGACGTCTATGACCACGTCGTTCAGGTGATCGATACCGCCGAGACTTACCGCGACATGGCATCCGCACTGCGCGACACCTACCTCACGGTCATCAGCAACCGGATGAACGAGGTGATGAAGGTGCTGACCATCATCGCCACCATCTTCATCCCGCTGACCTTCATCGCGGGCGTCTATGGGATGAATTTCGAGGCGATGCCCGAACTGAAATGGCCGTGGGCTTATCCGGCGGTGATGGCGGTGATGGCCGCGGTCGCGGTGATAATGTTGCTGTATTTCAAGCGCAAGAAGTGGTTGTAACCCGGCACATGCCCCATCGGCAGAGGTTCAAAGGCCGGGGCAGCACGGCCTGTCCCGCAGGCCCATTGGCATCGGGCGGTGCCATGAGTTGCGCCCGGTGCCGGATTATGGATAATGGGAGCGGCGACTTTGCCGTGGTTTAGCAGGTAATGGGCCGATGGCCGACCCCCTAAGCACGCTGCACATCAGCACCGAGCGCGGTTTTCGCGGCGGTGAGCGGCAGGTGCTGTTCCTGATGCGAGGCCTGATGGAGCGCGGCCATGCGGCCACGCTGATCGGCCAGCCGGACGGCGAGCTGGCCCGACGGGCCGCCGAGGCCGGCGTGCCGGTGGTCCCGATCACGATGCGCTGTGAGGCCGATGCCATCGCCTTTCTGTGGATTTGCTCCACGCTGCGGGACCATGAGTTTGACATCGTGCATATGCATACCGCTCACGCCCACACCCTGGGCGTTGCGGCGTCGGTGCTGGCGGGCGTGGGGCGGCGCGTCGTCTCGCGCCGCGTGGTCTCGCCGGTCGGTACGGGCTGCTTCAGCCGCCTGAAATACCGTCACGGCGTCCACCGGTACGTGGCGATTTCCGAGGCGGTCAAGCAGGTGCTGGTGGACGCGGGCGTCGCCGACGAACGGGTGAGCGTGGTGTATTCGTGCCTCGACCCCGATGAGGCGGTCGGGCAGCCGGGACGCTCGGCGACCTTGCGGGCCGAGTTCGGCATTCCGCTTGACGCGCCGGTGGTCGGCACCGTCGGAGCGCTGTGCCCGCCCAAGGGGTTTCGGCACTTCCTCGACGCCATCCCGGCGGTCGTTGCCGTGGTGCCCGACGCCCGGTTTGTGCTGGTCGGCGACGGCAACCTCCGGGCGGCATTAGAGGCCCAGGCCGAGCGGCTGGGGCTGGGGCCGGACCGGCTGGTCTTGACCGGCTGGCGCGACGATGTTCCGGACCTGTTACCGATGTTCGACCTGTTCGTGTCCTCCTCGGTGGAGGAAGGGCTGGGCACGTCGGTGCTTCAAGCGATGGTGGCCGGGCGACCGGTGGTGGTGACGGATGCCGGAGGGTTGCCGGAGACCGTGACCGACGGGCAGACCGGCCGCGTGGTGCGGGCGGGCGATGCGCTCGAGCTGGCGAAAGCCATCACGGCGATGCTGACCGACCGGCCCGGTGCCGAGCGGATGGCCGAAGCCGGGCGGCGGGCGGTTCGGGAGCGTTTTACCCCGGACAAGATGATCGAAGGAACCATCGCCGCTTACCGACAGGCGCTGGGCACTCAAGAATGTGAGAATCGATGAAAGCAAAGGCAGAGGCTACCCCCCGAAAAAAGGACAAGCGAGCCGGCAGCGTCTTCAACTACCGCCTGATTCGCTATGCCAAACCGTACAAGCGGCTGATCGTCCTGATGTACGTCTTCATCCTCATTTATTCCGCGGCGCACGGCGTTCAGGCGCTGATCGTGCGCGAGCTGCTGGAAGAAAGCATGTGGCTTCCACCCGAGCCGCCGCTGCGAACGGATATCGATCTCGTGGTTCGGAACAGCCTTCCGGAATCGCACCATGCCGCGGCCTCCGCAACGATTCAAAAAGTGTTTGCCGACGAGGTCAAGCAAGCCCTGACCCCGAAGGAATACAAGACGATTCGGGCAGAAGCCCTGCCCGCGGCGCTTCAGAGCCTGGCTTCCGGCACCCCGCCGGCTGAGGTGGCCGACACCATGCTGCTACCGTTGGGCGAGCGTAAGCTCACCGGGGCAAAGCGGCGGCTGTTTCATCGAATCGGACAGAGCATGGCGACCGCCCTGAAAGGCCAGGTGCCATCCGACGACTTGGCGACATTTGAAACAGCCATCCAGCGGCATTTCGCCCCACCCGAATCCGCAACCGTGGACAAGGCTCGGATTCGGGCCTTATGCCTCGGCTTGGTGGGCATCGCCGTAATAGTTGCCGTGGTGATATCGCTGCAAGTCATCGTGCGATCGCGCGTCATCACGGGCGTCTTCCGGGATGTCCGGCGCGACTTATGCGATCATCTGATGTCGTTGGACATCCGCTTCTTCACCGACAAGTCCAGCGGCGAGATGATCTCGCGTCAAACCAACGACGTCAGCGTCGGGACCAAGGCCCTGCGCTCCCTGCTCGGCGACCTGTCCGTCCAGCCATTTCTGGCCCTCGCCTATCTGGGCGTCGCCATCTACCTGAGCTGGCAACTGCTGATCGTATTCATGGTCTTGTTGCTCGGTCTGGTAATCCCCATATCCGGGCTGGCACGACGCGTCCGAAAGCACGGACTCAAGGGTATGGAGCGGATCGCCGACCTGACCGGCTCCATGTCCGAGATTTTTCAGGGCGTTCGCGTGATCAAAGCCTTCGGGGTCGAAAAAGGGAAACTGGATGAATTCCAGGACCTGAACGAACAGCATATTCGCCGAGCCTACAAGATTATGCTGCTCAAAGGACGTACCAAAGCAATTGCCGAAGGATTCGTCAACGTCTGCATCGCGGCGGTGATGTTCGCGGCATCCTATCTGGTGACCACCGGCCTGTGGGGAGTGAGCTTGTCTCCGCCGGATGTGATGGCCTTCGCCGCGTGCATGTTGATGCTCTATCGTCCGATCCGGGTGGTGGCCAAGGCCTACCCGGAGTTTATGGAGACCGTGGCCGCGTCGGAGCGCGTGTTCGAGATTCTCGACCACCAGGCCGAGGTTCAGGAAGCCCCCGACGCCATCGACCTGCCGCCCATCGCCGAGTCCATCACCTTCCGCAACGTCAGCTTCCGCTATGAAGAACCTCTGGTGCTCGACGACGTGAGCTTCGAGGTCAAGCGCGGCGAGGTGGTGGCCATTGTCGGTCGTTCGGGCGCGGGCAAATCCACACTGCTCGACCTGATCCCGCGCTTTTACGACCCGAATTCGGGGCTGATTGAAATCGACGGCGTGGACCTTCGGAAGGTCACGCTCGCATCGCTGCGGAGCCAGATTGCGATTGTCTCGCAAGACCCGTTCCTCTTTCGCACCACGATACGCAACAACATCGCCCTGGCGCGCCCGGAGGCCGGCCACGACGAGGTGGTCGCAGCAGCCAGGGCCGCGAACATCCACGAATTCATCGAGGCTCTCCCCGAAGGTTACGACACCATCTGCGGCGAACGCGGCATCCGCTTGTCCGGCGGCCAGCGCCAGCGGATTACCATTGCCCGAGCCATCATGAAAAACGCCCCCATCCTGCTGCTGGACGAGGCCACCTCGTCCCTGGACGCGGAGTCGCAAGCGCTGGTTCAAGACGCCCTGCACCTGCTGATGGAGCATCGCACCACCTTTGTCATCGCCCATCGGTTGTCCACCGTGCAGCGGGCGGATAAACTGGTTGTGCTCAAGGCGGGGCGGCTGGTGGAGATGGGAACCCACGCCGAACTGATTGAGAACCAGGGCGAATATTGGGACCTCTATCACCACGAATTCGCGAGTGATGTGGAACGGCCTTAGTGTCGAGGGCTTATGGCTGAGACAGCAAAAAAAACGGAGGCTCGCCCGCCCCGGCGTGTCCTCTTTGTGGCGGGCCGGTTGGACCCGACCGCTCCGTCCCGCTATCTGGCGGGCCTGGCACGACGGCTGCACGACAAGGGCTACCAGGTCGATGTAGTCGCCAGTCACGGTTCCTTTGCCCAGGTGTTTCCACAAGCAAGACGCCACCAAGACGCCCACCACCACATCCCCATCCATCTGTCGCGGGCTTTGAAGACCAACCTGGGGGCACGCCTCAACCTGGCGGGCCTGGTCGGTCGCGTGAAAGAAATCGCCCCGGACATCATCCACGTGCATTGGTCCCGGCTGTCGGGCGTGGGCGCCCGGCTGGTCCGCAGCCTGCGAAAACCTTACGTCTTGTCGGTGGGCGGTTTTCTCGATCCGGGGGAATCTATCACCCTGTCGCGGCGCTTCATCCGGAAAATCGTGGTGGCCAGCGATGCGGTGCGCGTGGACCTGGTCAATCGGATTCGTATTGACCGCGAGCTGATCAGCGTGGTGCCGGACGGCGTGGCGCTTCCCGACTATGCCTTTGATAAGGTCGTGCTGCCGCCTGGGCATATCCCGGTGGTCGGCGCCATCGGACGGTTCGTCGAGAGCCAGGGGCAGGAATACCTGATTCAAGCGGCGCATCTGCTGGCCACGCGCGGGCGTTTTGTCCAGGTGGTCATTGCCGGGGCCGGGCCGGAACGCAAGCGGCTGCAAAATCTGGTGGAGCATTTCGGCCTGCTCGACCGCGTGACCTTTGCCCGCGAGCCGGTTGACCAGATCGATGTGCTCAAGGCGGTCGATATCTTCGTCGCTCCCTCTCCGCAGGAGGCCCTCGGCCTGCCGACCATTGAAGCAATGGCCGCCGGGATTCCGGTCATCGCCGCCAGTTCCGGGGGAATCTTCTCGCTGATTGAAAACGGCAAGACCGGGGTGCTGGTGCCCAAGAAGCACGCCGACGCGATCGCCCACCAGATTGAGCACCTGGCCGACCACCCG
>CAZBCO010000293.1:0-2871 GCA_964490295.1 uncultured Planctomycetota bacterium | reverse complement strand
CTATCGGAACCACCAGGCCGACGGCGAATAACACCAGCATGGCCAGAACGACCAACTCAGTCGTGGCGACCGCACGCTTGAGCCTGTGGTGTTGTAGGTGCATCGGCCAACTCCAAAGGGTTCCGGGTGATTCCGGAACCTCCTCCCCCATGAGAATGTGCAAATCATGTGCCGGACCGATGGGAAGGCTTCGCCGGGGGACGTAAAAGAACGTAACCCTTTGGTAAATAGGCATATAACAACAAGATAGGCCGCGACACGGACGGATGGGAGTTGGCGTATGGTGTTGGGAAGAGCAGGCGGATTTTTTCAGACCCCACCGTCCTGGGGTGGGGGGAACCATCCGGGCGGATGATAAGCTCTTTCCGGTTCATCAGATAGGAGATGGAAGCGGCTGTGGTGGCTTGGCCTACATAAAATGTAGCTCCGCCGGCCGGCTAAGCGCCACGAAGGCCCAGCTCGGCCATAATCAGTTGCAGGTCGGCCCAAGTCTTGCGCTTTTCGCCGGGTGACCGCAGCAGGTAGGCCGGGTGGTAGGTCGGCATCAGTTTAATGCCGTGCCAGTCGATGAACTGCCCTCGAAACTTACTGATGGCCGCCTTCGGATCGTTGAGCAGGCCCTTGAGGGCGGTGGCTCCCAGGGCGCAGATTATCTCCGGCTGGATGATTTCAACTTGTTTGAGGATATAAGGCATGCAGACGGCCATCTCTTCGACCGTCGGGGTTCGGTTCTCCGGCGGGCGGCACTTGAGGATATTGCCGATGTACACGTCGCCGCGTTGCAGGCCCATCGCCTCGATCATCTTGGTGAGCAATTTGCCGGCGCGCCCCACGAAGGGTTCGCCCTGGAGGTCTTCGTCGCGTCCCGGAGCTTCGCCGATGAACATCAGCCGTGCATCGGCCCGGCCTGTGCCGAAGACAAACTTGGTGCGCGTCGCCCCCAGGGGGCATTCCTGGCACGCCTGGATTTGTTCGCGGAGCTCGTCGAGTTTCCGGCGCTTTTCCGGATTCTCCTCACCTGCCGGCGGCGCCGGTTCCGCGGGGGCCAGGGTGGGCTTGGATGCCGCCGTGGTCGGCGGAGGCGATGCCTTGCGGTTTGCAGCCGGGCAGACATCGGCCCCGAACCGGCGCTCCATCTCCACGTGGGCGCGCAGCTCGGCGATCAAGCGTTCGCGTTCGTCGTAAAACGTTTCATTCGGCGTCACCGGCAGCCCCTTTCAGTAATTGGTCGGCTTGTCCCTGGCCGGCCCGCTCCTCGGCTTCCCTCCGGCGGAGCAGCGCGGGGCCGTGTTCGTTCCACCACGCCCGCCAATGCTGCGGCAGCACACCCAGGTTCTGGCCGGTGAGCTTCTTCAGCAGGTTTTCGGCGGCCTGATTGAAATAATAGCGTTCACTGGGCGGCGGCACGCTCTCGGCCCGCCCCAGTTCGGTGCCCGTGGTGGTCGTCCCCAGGCCGGCCGGATTGCTGCCCGACCGGGTGATGCTCAGCCCGGTGGATGCTTCGGGCGGGGTCCCGGCGATCTCGACCTTGGGATAGAGGATGGCGATGGCCATCGGCACGCATCGGATGTCGCCGATCTGATGGAGAATCAGGGCGATTTGCCGATAGAGCCGTATCACGGTCCGCTGCTCTCGCAGGTCTTTGATTTTTTGCAGCCGGAGTCCTGCGACGAGGTCGTTGAGCGAGGCCACCGCCTGATCGCGGTCGATCCGGGCGGCGGCCCGGAGTGCGGCGGTTTGCACGTCCTCGTCCGGGTCGGCCAGCGCGAGGCGCATCAGCTCGGCGACCGCGGGGGCGTGCTTCATCTTCGCCAGCGACAGGCAGGCGGCCCGCCGTATGTCCGCCAGCCGGTCGGAAAGCAGGTTGATCATCTTCCAGGCCAGGGCCGGGTCGTCGAACGCCGCCAGCCGCGCGGCCAGGTCGGCTCGAACCGGGTCGGAGGCCGAGCGCAGCCGCAGCACCACGGCGTTGATCCATTGGAGCTGCTTGCGGGAGCGTTCCGTTCGGGCGAGCTTGTCGGCCTCGTCCGGCGTCATCCAGCGGCCGTCGACCTGCACCTTGCCCTCGGCCCGCATCGCCTGGTCGCGGGTCAGCCATCCGTGCTCGGTCTTGATGTAGCCCAGCTCGCGGCGTGCCCTGGCGTGGTCCGGGTCGATGCGGAGCACGGCGACAAATTGCTCGACGGCCTCGTCGCGCAGGCCGTGGTCGCGGCACCAGTGGGCCAGGGCGAACCGCCCCGCGCTGTCGTCGGGCTTGAGCTTGGCCGCCATCCGCTTGTAAACCTCGCGGGGCGTCTCGCGGGAATCGATCCGGACGATAGCGTCCTCGTCCACGGTGGTCACGATGCCGGTTGTGGTGCGGATGGTCACGCGCCCCTCGGAGCGTTCGATCACCTTGCCCTCAAGCTGCCCGGTGCGCAGATGAATTACATCGGCCCCGGCGGACAGCATCGACAGCCAAAGCACGCCAACCATTCCGCTGATAAGACGAAATCCCATAAACTGATTATACCCCACAAGGCGGCGCGGTCAACGCCCGGTGTGCGGCGGGTTGGAGGGCAGGGCGGGCGGCGCAAAAAAAAGGCGACCGGCAGGAGCCGGTCGCCCGTGTTGCGTTGGTCCGTCTCGCCGTTAGCTTCGGCGGCGACGGGCGGCCATCAGGGCCAGACCCAGCAGGCCCAGACCGGCCGGCTCGGCGACGGGGGTATCTCCCGGCGGCTGATCCGGCGGGCCGGGCTGAGTGACGATCTCAAGCTCAATCCCGTCCAGATAGTAGTGGCAGTCGGGGTCAATCGTGATTCCGAAGTTGTTGTAATCCATGTACTCCACCAGCGTGGCCAGGTCTTCGGGCGTGAACTCGTAGACCAGCGT
>CAZBCO010000292.1:0-9886 GCA_964490295.1 uncultured Planctomycetota bacterium | reverse complement strand
GCTCGCCCAAATTATCGGGGCGTGTCGGGAAGCGAGATGGTCGCTTCGGCGACGCCCTGGGCGAGGCCGTTGAAGAAGGCCAAGCCCCCGCGGCGGAGGTTGCGCAGGGCGTAGCCGCCCTCCTGCACCACCAGCAGCGGCAGGCCCAGCGCCCCCAGCCGCCGGCCCACCGACCGCAGCGTCGAGACGGGAACCCGGAACGACCCGGTCGGGTCGCCCCGCAGCATATCCAAGCCCAGTGAGACGACCAGGAACGCGGGGCGGAACCGCTGAATCCGGCTCACCGCCTTGGCGACGGCGTCGAGATACGCCTGCTCCCCGGCTCCTTCGGGCAGCGGGAAGTTGCGGTTGAAGCCGACGCCCGCGTCGTCCCCGCGCTCCTCGGCAAAGCCGGTGAAATGGGGATAGGCGATGTTGGGGTGGCCGTGGATGGAGAGGGTGAGGACGTCGTCGCGTCGGTAGAAGATGTCCTGGGTGCCGTTGCCGTGGTGGTAGTCGAGGTCCAGCGTGGCGACCTTGCCCCACTGGCTGAGGCGGTGGGCGGCGATGGCGGCGTTGTTGAAGTAGCAGAACCCGCCGAAGGTGCGCGGGCCGGCGTGATGGCCCGGCGGCCGGCAGAGGGCGTAGACCACCCGCCGCCCGCCCAACACCTCCTGGGCGGCGGTGAGGGCGACATCGACGGCCACCCGCGCCGCACGGTAGGCGTTCCGGTCGATGGGCGTGAAGGTGTCGATACAATAATAGCCCGCTCGGACGGCGAGGTCCTTGGGGCGGCGCTCCGGGCGGCGTATCGGGAAGACATAGGGATAGATGGGGCCTTGGTCGGGCAGCTTGTCGCAGACCGCCTTGAGGTAGTTGACGAAATGGCCCTCATGCACCGCTCGGATGGCCCCTTCGCCGAAGTGCCGGGGCTTCACCAGGGCGAACAGCCCGCTCGGCCCTAGGGTCTCCATCACCGCCTTCACCCGTGCCGGCCGCTCGACGTAGCCGCGCTGGTGCACCAGATGCACGGCGTGCTCTTCGCTCACCACCAGCGCGAAGCTCTTCTCCAGGCGGCCGTGCTCGACGGCGGGCCGCATCGCCTCGGGCTGGACGTATCGGGGCGGCCGCATCCGCACCGGGTCGTCCACAAACGACGCCGCCACGCGCTCGGCATAGCCCGTGCTCACCGCCTGGCCGTGCTGACGCCGGATGATCAGCCGCACCGCGGCGCGGGCCTCGTCGCGCCCCAGCGGCTCGGAGCGGCCCAGCCCGTCGAACAGCAGATACCCCGCCTGAAGCCCGCGCGTCGCCCGGTCGTATTCCGTCCCGACGATGGGCCGCACTCCGTAGCGCTCGTAGAAGCGCAGCGTGCGGCGGTTCTGGGCGAGGGCCTCGGCGGACGCCACCAGCGCCGGGTCGTCGGGCAGGGCTTCGAGATAGAGGCCGCGCGAGCCGAGGGCTTGGAGCTGTTCGCGGGTCGCCTCGAACAGCGCTCCGCCCACGCCGCCGCCCTGGTGGCCCGACGCCGCCGCGATGAAATCCAGAAACGAGCTGTTGATCTCCGGGAAGTGCAGGAACAGCGAGAAGCCGGTCACCCGCCGGCCGGTCGTCTCCGAGACCAACAACATCGCGCGGGAACGGTGCTTGAACGGGCGGTCGAGCAGGTCGGGAATCTGGTCCGCGTAGTCCTGCACATACGCGAAGTTCGAGCGGAAGATCGCCTGCACCTGTTCGATGCGGAGGCGGTCGTCCGGTGCGACGCTGCTGTATATTCGGTGAATACGGATCATCGGGTGCCCCTGCCTATCCGAGGTCATAAGCCCAGACCGACGCCCCGCATTCTACCCGCTGCATCCCAACGGGGCAACCCGGAGCAGGACGGGAGCGCGGACGATCAAGGAAGAAGCGCACAAGGACATGAAACGGGCATGGCGTCACTGGAGAATCCCATACGCCGCATCCGATAGCATCGGATTTCCGAGGATCGGGTAGCCTGCCGACGGGTGCTCGTCAACTTCCGGTTGAAAATGCTTGACGGGGCGGCATCCCGGCGGTACGATTCGGGCCGAGGGCAGGATCCGCCCGGCAAAAGGTAGTTGGCGTGGAATAGCGTACAATGACGTCGATAAGGAGTTCGAAAAACAACATAAGCAGGAAAACATTATGATTTCTTTCGTAAGGCGAACAAGGAGCTATGTTCTGGCAAGGCGTATCCTTTATGGAAATCTGGGATTTGTTACAAATAAAATCCAAAATATGGCATCCAGAAGAATCGGGAAATGTCTGCACATTTCCACTCTACCCAAATCAGTATTCATTGAGACAAGTACTGGATGCAATAATAACTGCGCCTTCTGTCCTCAATCGACAAGGCCCAGAAAAGAACACTATATGGATAACGAAGTCTTCTATGAGGTGATAGACAATCTGGTGGAATCCGGATTTGATGGCAGACTTATGTTAAGCCTCAATAATGAGCCACTCTTGGACACACGATTGGAAAAATTCATATCCGCCGCTCGAGAAAAAGGCTTCTGTGGCAAAATGGGAATTATCACTAACGGCATCCTCCTTTCCGAGGAAAGGGCCTCTTCTCTTTTTCTGAGTGGCCTGGATTTCATTACCGTGAACTCCTATTCATCCAACGGGCGCGATTTGGTCGGAAAGCTTGGAGAGTGGGTTTCTCCTGAATATCCCTTTGATGAGAGATTTCCTGAAAAAAAAATGAGTGTCCATTTTCGATTCAAGAATGAAGTACTGACAAATCGTGCAGGAAATGCACCAAATAAAAACGACGTTTGCTTGCGAAAAAGCTCCTGTTTTTGGCCTTTCTCAGTTCTTCCGGTGACTACGGATGGAAGTGCAATTCTTTGCTGTAATGACTTCTATGGCACGACGAGATTTGGAAGCCTTACCGAAAATAAGCTTGCTGATGTCTGGCATTGCGAGTACCTCCGCAATGCCAGGGAGGCGTTAAACAAGGCCGATAGAAAAGCCTTAGATCTTTGTTCGGTGTGTGATTTCAAGGGCTATCTAAATCCTTGTCCCGTATGGTACGCGAGAATTCTCCGGATATGATAGCTATCGAACAACCGAATACAGCCGACTCGTAAACTCGCGGCTGATTCATACGCTGCCCGTCGTGACCCGCCACGCCCTCTGATCTTCTGCGTGCGTAATCGTCTTCGGCCCCCTCTGCAAATGCCTTGCCCCCCGCGCGGCGTCCGAGCGGCTCTTGACCATCTCCGCTCAACCTGATATCGTTCGCATTGTCAATTCGTTTGATGGGAACCGTTCGGATGGCGTTTGCACCCTCGATTCCGACCCTGTTTGTGACGGCCACCGATACGGAGGTGGGCAAGACCGCGGTGGCGGCCTCGCTGGCGGCGATGCTGCGGGGCCGGGGCCGGAGCGTCGGCGTGATCAAGCCCTTCGCCAGCGGGTGCGAGGAGGTCGACGGGCGGCTGGTCTCGGCCGACGGCCTGTGCCTGGCGCGAGCGGCGGGGGCCGACGACCCGCACGAGCTGGTCTGCCCGGTGCGGCTGCGGGCTCCGCTGGCCCCCACGGTGGCGGCCGAGCTTGAAGGGCGGCGGCTGAGCCTCGAACCGGTGCGGGCCGCGCTGGAGCAGCTTGCCGCCCGCCACGATTGCCTGATTGTCGAGGGCATCGGCGGCCTGATGGTGCCGCTGGCCGAGGACTGCTCGGTGGCGGACCTGGCCGTGGAGCTGGCCGCGCCGCTGTTGGTGGTCGCCCGCCCCGCGCTGGGGACGCTGAACCACTCGCTGCTGACCGTCAGCTATGCCCGCTCGCGGGGGCTGGACGTGGCGGCGGTGCTGTTGAACGCCGCGACGCCCGCGCAGCCCGGCCTGGCCGAGCAGACCAACCCGCGCGTGCTACGCGAGCTGCTGGGTGATTGCCCGGTGCTCGGCCCGCTGGGCCGGTGCGAGGGCGTGTCGGTCGAGCGCGGCGAGCTGAACGGATTGCCCGAAGCCCTCGCCGCGTTGCCCGGCGTGGAGGCCCTGATCGACCGTGTTTTCGGAACGTAGCCGGAGCCGAGCTTGGACGGATTCGCCACACTGCTGCACACTCGGTATCGCATCCTGCGGAACCTGCTGCGCACCTTCGGGGATCATTCCCGGCTGAAGATTCTGGCCATCGCCACCCTGGGCGCCGGCATCTGGATCACCCTCTTCTTCCTCCCCTTCCTGGGGTTCGAGAAGATCGACGCGATGCTGCCCGGAGCGCATATCGAAGACCTGCTCATCTCGCTGTTCTTCTTCATGCTGATGGTGATGCTGGTGTTCAGCAACGGGGTGATCGCCTATACCGCGCTGATGCGCTCGCGGGAGACCTGGTTCCTGCGGGCCTGCCCGCTGCCCCCCGGCACCGTGTTCCTCTACAAACTGCTCGAATCGCTGGCCTTCAGCTCCTGGGCGTTCCTGCTGCTGGGCGTGCCGATCATGCTGGCCTACGGCGTCTTCAAGAACGCCCCGCTGACCTACTACGGGGCGATGTTTGTGTTCTTCCTCAGCTTCATCCTCATTCCCGCGGGGCTGGGGGCGTTGCTGGCCCTGCTGATCTCGGCGCTGCTGCGACCCTGGATGCGGCGGCTGTTGACCGGGACGGCCATCGGGGTGGCGCTGGTGGCCCTGGTGGTCGCCTCGTACCAGTCGCGGGGCGACGCGGACAGCGAGGGCCTGTTCGGGGCGACCACGCTGCTCAGCCGCATCGGCTTCACCCACAACGTCTATTGGCCCAGCTCCTGGATCGCCCGGGGGCTGGCCCTCTGCGCCGGGTCGGCGGGGGCGCCGCAGCGGCCGGGCGATATCGCCTATTACCTCGGCCTGTTGCTCAGCCATTCGCTGGGCCTGCTGGTGGTGGCCTGCTGGTTCGCCGGGCGGGTCTATGACCACGCCTGGGACAAGACGCACTCGTCCTCCTCGCCGCCGCGCTCCGCCCGCCGGGGCTTTCTGGCGCGCCGCCTGGACGGCCGGTCGCCGATGCTGCAGCTCATCGGGAAAGACCTGCGCACCTTTGTGCGCGACCCGGTGCAGTGGACCCAATGCGCGGTGTTGTTCGGCTTGCTGGGGCTGTATATTCTGAACCTGCGGAACCTGCGCTACCCGACCACGCACCCGGTCTGGCGCAACCTGACCACCTCGCTGAACCTCGGCTCCATCTGCCTGGTGCTGGCGACGCTGACCACGCGGTTCGTGTTCCCGATGTTCAGCCTGGAGGGTCGCCGCTTCTGGGTGTTGGGGCTGATGCCCATCCGCCGCCGCCAGATTCTGTGGGCCAAGTTCTGGTTCGCCTTCATCGGCTCGCTGGTCATCACCGAGTTCCTGATGGTGCTGTCGGACCTGATGCTGCAGCAGCCGTGGCCGATGATCCTGCTGCACATGGTGACCGTGGCGTTGATCTCCGCGGGCCTGTCGGGGATGGCCGTGGGCCTCAGTGCGCTCTATCCGAACCTGCGCGAGAACAGCCCGGCGAAAATTGTTTCCGGGTTTGGCGGCACGTTGAATTTGATATTGAGCCTGTTGTTTGTTACTGTGGTGGTCGCGGTGCAGGCGCTGCCGCTGCATCTGCACCTGGTGGCGCCGCAAAGTTTCACGACGGAACGCCTGGCCCTGGGCCTGGGCGGCGGCGTGGCTTTGACGGTGGTGTTGGCCGGGGCGGCCTTTGGCGTCCCGATGTGGCTGGGGTCTCGGGCGCTGGCCCGAATGGAGTTTTAGATGATCGATAAGATTCGCCGGGCAATGGCCGCCGGGTCGGCCGACTACCTTGAGGTACGTGTGCAACGCACCAGCTCGACCGTGGTGCAGTACTCCGGGCGCGAGCTGGAGAACATCGGCCGCCGCCACCGCCTGGGCGGGAGCGTCCGGGCGATGGTCGCCGGCGGGTGGGGCTTCGCCTCATTCAACGAGATCGAAGAGCTGCCCCGCTTCGTCCGCGCCGCCTGCGATCAGGCCCGGCTGGTCAAGCGCGAGCCGTCCGGTCTGGCCCCCATCCCACCGGTACGGGACACCGTCATCGCCACGCCGGAGGTCGACCCGCGCACCATCTCACTCGAACAGAAGCAGGCCCTCTGCGAGAACTACAACAACATCATCCTGGCCCACGAGAAGATTCAGACCTCCAACACGGTGTACCGCGACTCGACCACCGACGAATACCTGGTCACCTCCGACGGCGTGGAGCTGCACCAGGAGACCTGCTTCGCGGGGAACGTGCTGGTGGCGGTGGCCAAAGACGGGGCCAACGTGCAGCGCGCCTACGAGAGCTTCGGCGACGTGCGCGGCTACCAGATCGTCGAGGGGCACGAGGCGGTCTGCGAGAACGTGGCCCGGCGGGCCATCGACCAGCTCACCGCCGAGCCGCCGCAGGCCGGCCCGCACACCGTGGTGCTCGACCCCAAGCTCTGCGGCGTCTTCGTTCACGAGGCCTTCGGCCACCTCAGCGAGGCGGATTTCATCTACGAGAACGAGCGGCTGCGCGAGATGATGCACCTCGGCCGCCGCTTCGGGTCGGACGCGCTCTGCATTGTCGACCAGCCCAACCTGCCCGGCGAGGCGGGCTACTATGCCTACGACGCCGAAGGGGTGCGCGGCGACAAGACCTACCTGATCAAGGACGGCGTGCTGCACAGCCGGCTGCACTCGCGGGAGACCGCGGCGATGATGGGCGAGGCCCCCACCGGCAACGCCCGCTGCATCAGCACCAGCCACGTCCCCATCGTGCGGATGTCCAACACCTTCCTCGAACCGCGCGAGCACAGCTTCGAGGACCTGCTGGAGGGCATCGAGGACGGCATCTACGCGGTCGGCGCGCTCGGCGGCCAGACGGATATGGAGATGTTCACCTTCTCGTCCGAGGAGGGTTATGAGATCAAGAACGGTCGCCTGGGGCGTCGGCTGCGCGATATTGTGCTGACCGGCAACGTGTTCCAGACGCTGGAGAACGTGGAGAAGATCGGCAAGGACTTGCGCATTTTCGGGGGCCTGGGCGGGTGCGGGAAGGGCGGCCAGTCGCCGCTCCGCGTGTCCGACGGCGGCCCCAGTGTACGCATCAAGAACGTTGTAGTAGGTGGACGCTGATGAATATCGACAATCTGCTGGATACCATCCTGAGCAAAGCATCGGGCGCGGAAGCGGCCGAGGTCTTTTACGAGTCGTCCGAGAGCCGCCCGGTCGAGTTTGAGAACAACCGGCTCAAGTACGTCGCCACCAAGTCGGGCCGGGGCGTCGGCCTGCGCGTCATCCGCGACGGCCGGCTGGGCTTCTCCTCCACCTCGGACCTGAGCCAGCTCGATGCCTTGGTCGAGAACGCGATGGAGAGCGCGAAATTCGGCGAGCGGGCACGGTTCGAGATGCCCGCCTCCTGTGTTCCGGCCGCGGTGCAGGTCGCCGACCCGGCCGTCTCGGCCTGCTCCACCCAGGCGATGAGCGAGATGGGCCAGGTGGCGATTGACGCGCTGCTGCAACGCCACCCCGAGCTCCAGTGCTCGGCGGGCATCAGCGCCTCGGAAAGCACCGAGCGGCTGGTGAACAGCCGCGGCCTCGACGTGGCCCACCGCTCGACCTCGTTCTCCGCCTCCCTCACCGCGCTGTCGGTCAACGACGACGGCTTCCAATGGCTCGGCGACGGCCGCTCCGGATGCCGCCTGCTGCCCGATCTGAAGCCCTTTGTCGAACGCATCTCCGAGGACTACGAGCGCTCCAAGACGCCCGCCAAGCTGCCGACCGGCACCTACCCGGCCATCTTCACGCCGGACGCGATGGCCGTGCTGCTGATCTCGCTGTCTCAGGGCGTGAACGGCAAGATCGTCCACAAGGGGGCCTCGCCCCTGGCCGACCGTCTCGGCGACCGGATTCTGGACGAACGCTTCACCATTGTCGACGACGCCCTGGTCGATTACGCCGCGTCCAGCGCCCCGCACGACACCGAGGGCCTGACTTCGGGCCGCACCGTGCTGGTCGAGAACGGCGTGTTGAAGCACTACCTCTTCGACCTGCAAACCGCGGGGTTGATGGGGGCGCAGCCCACGGCCAACGGCCTGCGCGGCTACAGCTCGACCCCGGCCCCCGGCCACAACAACACCATGGTCAGCCCCGGTGACATGCCGTTCGATGCGATGGTCGCGGGGATCGAGAAGGGCATCCTGGTGGACGAGGTGCTCGGCGGCGGCCAGAGCAACACCCTGGCCGGCGAGTTCTCGGTCAATGTCGAGCTGGGGTTCCTCATCGAGAACGGCCGGCTGGGCGGCCGGGTGAAGAACTGTATGCTGTTCGGGAATATGTATGACCTGCTCAAGGACGGCGTGGCCGGGATCGGCGACGTCTGCCAGATGAAGAGTTCGCTGAGCATGCCGCACGTCTGCTTCAAGGGCCTCAGCGTCGGGTCGTAAGGGCCTCCATCACAGGAGAAACCGATGAAGATATTGCTGGTGGGTTCCGGGGGGCGCGAGCACGCATTGGCGTGGAAGATCGCCCAGTCGCCGCTCTGCAGCCAACTCTATTGTGCTCCGGGCAACGCGGGCATCGCGCAGCATGCCACGCTGGTGGACATCGCCGCCGACGACGTGGCGGTGCTGCTCCAGTTTGCGAAGCGCGAGGGCATCGACCTGGTGGTGGTGGGGCCGGAAGCCGCGCTGGTCGGCGGCCTGGTCGACGCCTGCACCCACGCGGGCATCCGCGCCTTCGGCCCGTCCAGAGCCGCCGCCCAACTGGAAGGCAGCAAGGCCTTCGCCAAGGAGATTCTGCACAAGCACGCCATCGCCACCGCGCGCTACCAGAGCTTCACCTACGCCGAGGCCGCCCGCGAATACGTGCGCTCCGCCAACCTGCCGCTGGTGATCAAAGCCGACGGCCTGGCCGCCGGCAAGGGCGTGGTCATCTGCAAGACGCTGGAGGAGGCCAACCAGTCGATTGACGCGATGCTGATCGAGGGCCGCTTCGGCAGCGCCGGCAGCAAGCTGGTGGTCGAGGAGTTCCTGCGCGGCGAGGAGGCCTCGATGCTCTCCTTCACCGACGGCCGCACCATCGCCACCATGCCCTCGGCGCAAGACCACAAGCGCGTCGGCGACAACGACACCGGCCCCAACACCGGCGGGATGGGCGCCTATTCACCCGCCCCGGTGGTCACGCCCGCGGTCTATGAACGCATCGAACGCGACATCATCATCCCCACGGTCCACGCGATGAACGTCGAGGAGAAGCCCTACCGGGGCGTCCTCTACACCGGAGTGATGATCGAGGGCGACGAACCCCGCGTGCTGGAGTACAACGTCCGCTTCGGCGACCCGGAGACCCAGCCCATCCTCATGCGGCTCACCTCCGACCTGGTGCCGATTATCCTCGCCACCATCGACAGCACACTCGACCAGGTGGAAATCGAATGGGACCCGCGTCCCTCGGTCTGCGTGGTGATGGCCTCCGGCGGCTACCCCGGCAGCTACAAGAAGGGCTATCCCATCACCGGCATCGAAGACGCCGAATCGGTGGAGGGCGTCAAGGTCTTCCACGCCGGCACCGCGATGGCCGACGGGCAGTTGGTCACCAGCGGCGGGCGCGTCTTGGGCGTCACGGCCGTCGCCGAAGACCTCCCCGAAGCCATCGACAAGGTCTACGACGCCGTGGGCAAGATTCACTTCCAGGACGCCCACTACCGCAAAGACATCGCCGCACGAGCGCTGCGGCGCTGGGGGGCGGGCGATGTGGAATAGTGAGAGGTGAATAAGTGGACTTTCGCACATTATGCGGCCCTCTCGAGGGCTTGAACAAGTAGCATCGTGAGTTTCTTCCATTGTGCTTTGGTGGGCACAGTTTGAAAAAGTCGGTTGAGCCAGATCGCCCTGCGCAGTGCGGCCCGTGCGTCGACGAAGGACGGCGTGGCCTTCTGCCTG
>CAZBCO010000291.1:0-3111 GCA_964490295.1 uncultured Planctomycetota bacterium | reverse complement strand
GAACCCGCCGTAGTCGGCGAGCAGGCCGACCTCGCAGACCGCGCCGTTGCGACGCCCTGGACTGATCAACTCGCAGGCCGTCCATTCCTGCCGAGCCGCCCACTGCCCCCGCTTTTCATTCTGCTTCCAATCGTTGCGCTCCGCCCATTCCCTGTCCTCGGCCCAGCGAGCCCCCCCGAGCATCGTCAGCGCGGCACAGGCTTCGCCGGACCGGACGAACACCCAGCCCGCGTCCTCCGCCACCTCGTCGAATTGCGAGGCCGGGAGATAGGCGTGGATGAAGTCATAAGGCTGCTCTTCGGGGATGTCGTACAGGGCCAGCAGCGCTCCGCGATGCTGGAAAAAGTGGCCGCAGCCGCAGCGCAGGTCGCCGGTCCAGTAGCCGTGCTCATTGCTGCTTTTGCCGGGGTGGTGCGTAAACAGCCGGGCTTGCGGGCCGGCGGGGAACGAGAGGTCCCACTGGTGCTGCTCGTGGTGGGCATACCAGGCCCCGGAGTCGGCGGGATAGGCGTCCTGCCGCTGCACACACCCCATCACGAATTGGGGCGTCCACCATGTATATTTGCGGATGCTGCCTTCGAGCGGCTTTTCGGGCAGCACGTCGCGGGTGTTGTGCAGGTGCTTGCGCTCGCGGTTCTCGTAAGCCAAGCTCCGATTGAACGCCACGTCGATGACGAGGTCGCGCGGACGATAGCCCGACGTGAGGGGATCCACCAGCGCCCCGTCGTCGCCCAGAAGGTCGGCGGAGACGGCATCGAAATACAGATACTGCAACGGCCAGGTGTTTTCGGAGCTGTGGTCGAGGGCGTGGGGGGTATAGATGCGCCCGTGAGCCCCGCAATACATGCCGGCGAGCGAGTCCACCGCCATGTCCACCAGCATGAGGTCAAGCATCATCCCCGCCAGCCGCCGCAGCTCCGGGTCGGGCGCGAAGTCGTAGAGGCAGGTCAGGCATTCCAGATCGGGATTGAAGTAGCAGGGGGAGTCGAACTCCCCCCAGCCGCGTCGGGCGCGGAACCGGATGAAATGGTCGAGCCAGGCGCGGTCTTCCCGTTCGAGGTCGCGTCCGGGGCGGCTCCACGCCTCGAACCGCTCGTCGGGGAACTGCGCGGCCATCAGATAGCGGCTGGTGTGCCAGAGAAAATGATGATTTTCGGAGGGATGCATGCTCTGGAAATCATTGGTGAGGAAAAAGCGGCGGATGCGTTCGTGGGTGGCCGGTTCCAACGATGGGGAGTCTGGGAAGAGATGCCAGGCCCGGCACAGTTTCATGGCGGCGAAGTCGTTTTCGCCCCGATGGTCGCGCCCCTTGGGGTGCGGGTGGTCGAACCATTCCGCGGTGCGGCAGAGGCGTTGGTTGGCGGCCTCGGCATGGCGACCGAGCAGCAGGTTCGCCAGGGCGCGGTTCGAGTAGAGGTCCGTGTTCGGGTCGGTGATCTGCTCCGCCGTCAGGTCATGCCCGGCGGTGTCTTCGAGAAGCCGCATCCGTCGCTGCTCAAAGCCTTCCGCGACCTGTCTTATCCGGCTCCGCGCGTCCGCGCGACCCGGTTCCGTCTCTGCCATCATCGGGGTTTCCTTTGTGCGTTGGGGAATCTCGCCTCAGAACGTGAGCACCGTTTGCCGCTGGTCCTTGGCCAAGGTGACCACGCCGCTGTCCCAGTCTTCTTGAATAAAGGGGCTGTCGAACGCCTTGTCCGGCCGCAGGTTCACGGGTGCTCCGTTGACCAGGGGATTCCGGCTCCGGTCTTTGAAAAAGATGAATTGGTCTCCGTACAGGCTCTGGTATTCGAGCGTCCCGTCGGCCATCTTAAGGGCATTGGACAGCACGCGGTCTTGAAACGCCTCGTAACCGGGGCACTCTGCCTTGAGCACGATGTCGATAATCACCGGGGCATTCGGGTCCTCGCCCACCAGCCACTCGCCCTGCACCCCGTCTTGCGGCTCCCAATGGAACCCGTCGCAGGCCGGGCGCACCGCGGCATAGGCACCGGAGCTTTCCACAAAGACCCAGCCGCCCCGTTCGATCCGATTGCCCAATCCCGCGCCGGAAATCCAGACGCGCATCTCCAGCACGTTATCGCCCGTCTCCAGCCGCTGGGTAATCAGGGTGCCCCGGCTCTGCACCGACCAGTGGGCATTATTGGTCCGATACATCACGCCCGCGTAATGGGTGGGGTTGCCCCGGCACTGCGGGACAATCCGGGCGTCGGGGTGCCCGGCGAAGATCGCCCCGTGCCAGCGGTTCTGCGAGCTGATACGCGTCCAGTCGTCGCAGGGACGTGCGGAAAACATCAGGCTGCCCAGAATGAATTCGGGCGTGCAATAGCTATAGCGGAGAATCCCGCCCCAGTCCTTCTGCAAGCGGTAGTTAGGGCAAGCGTGATATCCCGGTACGGCCAGGCCGAGCGGGCGCTGGCGAAGCTCATACACGCCGCGCCCGGCGCGGTCGAGGGCCATATCCAGAACGACCGGGGGCAGGCGGTGGGCGCTGGTCAAGACCGTAAAATCATTCCCCTTGGGCGGGCTGGGTTCTCCGATTCCGAGATGATACCAGGCCAGCCGCCGCATCGGATCGTTGCCCAGCAAAGAACCCTTACCCGGATAGATGCGGGCTTTTCCGCCGCCGCGCACGCCGTCGATCTGTTCCTCCGCCCATGTGGCCCAATATAAGTCCAGCAAGCGGCCGGACAAGGCCTTCAATTCGGCGTCCGGGCTGAAATCATAGAAGTTGTACACGCCCTTGAGCGAGTGGATATTGTAACCCGCATTGGCCGTCTCGACGAACAGGGATTTCTTCGCCCGCTCCCGAACCCACTCCTTGGCATAGTTCGTCCAGGCATTGAAATGTTCCTCCGGGGTTCCGCCATCCGCGAGGGTTTGGCCCCGGTAGGCGGGATTGTCCTTCAGGAGTTTGGCAAAATGCCAGGCCGTGGAAAACTTCTGAACGTGATGGTTTTCCGATTCCCATACGTGCCAGGTCTTGGTTTCGCGCCACTCGGCATCGTCGAGGAGGGATCGCGTCCGGAGCCATTCCCACATCATTTCCAGAACAACCTGCTCGGTGGGTGCGGTCAATCGGCCCGGCGCACGGGTCCCCTGCTCTCCAAAGAA
>CAZBCO010000290.1:0-17855 GCA_964490295.1 uncultured Planctomycetota bacterium | reverse complement strand
GGCGACGACCACATCGAAATCCACCTCTCCCGATCCGAGCCTCGAACCCGGTCCGGCGATTTTCAGTTTCGCGTCAACAGCGCCGGAACCCTGGTCGATGCTCGCCATCTGGACCCCGGCTGGGATGCGGAAATCCAAGTCGCCGCCCGGACGGGGCCTGGCGATTGGACGTTTGAAATGGCGATCCCGCTCAAGGCTCTGGATGTGATGCCCGGACTCGACCTGAGCGGCGAGCTATGGGCCTGCCGCCTGATCCGATGGCGCCGGGCGGGTGGCCAGACCGAGGTGTCGTCCTGGACGCGGCTGATCGCCCCCGACACCGGCGGCAGCCACTGGGGCCACCTGATGTTCAAAGGCCCCAAGGCCGCATCGGAGAAGCCCGCCGATGGGGCCGACACCGGAGCGAAGCCACAGGAATAAAGCTGCCGAAACGGAAGTCCGACAACAAACCAAAAGGAATTGAGACATGGCCAAGGATCGCGTCGTTATCTTTGATACCACCCTGCGGGACGGAGAGCAGTCGCCGGGGGCCAGCCTGAACACCGCCGAGAAGATCGAGATCGCCCACGCCCTGGACCTCCTCAAGGTGGACGTGATCGAGGCGGGCTTCCCGATTACCTCGCCGGACGACTTCGAGGCGGTGACGCAGATTTCCAAAGACATCAAGCGGGCCACCGTCTGCGGCCTGGCGCGCGCTGTGGAAAAGGACATCGTCCGCGCCGCCGAGGCGCTGGAGCACGCGAAGAAGCCCCGGATTCATACCTTCGTCGGCACCAGCCCGCTGCATCGAAAACACCAGCTCCGTAAGTCGAAGCCCCAAGTGCTCAAGCTGGCGGTTCAGGCCGTCAAGCTGGCCAAGTCGTTCACCTCCGATGTCGAGTTCTCGCCGATGGACGCCTCCCGCACGGAGCCGGACTACCTGGCCGAGATCGTCGAGGCTGCCATCGACGCCGGGGCCACCACGATCAACATCCCGGACACTGTCGGCTACGCGATGCCGGGGTTGTTCGCCGAGCTGATTACGATGCTGCTGGAACGGGTCGGCAATATCAAGCAGGCGATCATCAGCGTCCATTGCCACAACGACCTGGGGCTGGGCGTGGCCAACTCGCTGGCCGCGGTCAAGGCCGGGGCGCGGCAGGTCGAGTGCTCGATCAACGGCCTGGGCGAGCGGGCCGGCAACGCGGCCCTGGAGGAAGTGGTGATGGCGCTGCGGACGCGCCAGGACTATTTTGGCGTGGATACCCGGCTGGACACGTCGCGGCTGGTCCCCATCAGCAAGCTGGTGTCGGCGCTGACCGGCATCTCGGTGCAACGGAACAAGGCCATCGTCGGCCGCAACGCCTTTGCCCACGAGTCGGGCATCCATCAGGACGGCATCCTCAAGCAGCGCTCCACCTTTGAGATTATGAACCCGGAATCGGTGGGCGCTCAACAGACCGAGCTGGTGCTGGGCAAACACTCCGGCCGCCACGCGCTGCGCACCCGGATGGAAGCGCTGGGCTTTTCACTGAACAAAACGCAGTTGGACGAACTCTTCGAGCGGTTCAAGATGCTGGCCGATAAGAAGAAAGAGGTGTACGACGAGGACCTGGTCGCCATCATCGAGGAAGAGCTGAGCGAGGTCGTCAACCTTTTCGAGATGGTCTCCTTCCAGATATCCAGCGGCAACGCCCTGGTTCCGACGGCCACGGTGCGCATCCGCCGGTGCGAGACCGACGAGGTGGTGTGCGATGCCGCGACGGGCGACGGCCCGGTGGACGCGATTTACAACTGCGTCTCGCGGATCACGGGCATCGAGGCCAAGCTGGTCGACTACCGCATCCGCGCCGTGACCGGCGGGCGCGACGCCCAGGGCGAGGTGGCCCTGCAGCTCGCCACCGAGACCCTGCGGGCCAACGGGCGGGGCGTCAGCACCGACATCCTCGAAGCCAGCGCCCTGGCCTATGTCCGGGCGGTCAACACCCTCGCCAGCCAGATGCGAACCCAGGGGAAGGCCGGCCAATGATCTGTGTTCCTCTGGCCGAACCCTCTCTGGACAAGGTCCGCCAGGCGATGGTTTACGCCGCCACGCGGGCCGACCTGGTCGAGGTGCGGCTCGATTACCTCGACACGGTGCCCGACCCCGCTGAATTCGCGGCGCTTATCGCCAACCGCCCCTGCCCGGTGATCATCACCCATCGCTCCGCCGACCAGGGCGGGCACGGCGACTGGCCGGACGAGGTGCGGCTCAAGACGCTGCAAGCGGCAATTGAGCTGCGGGCCGACTATGTGGACGTGGAGCTCGACCACGCGGCCCGGCTCCGACGCGGCCCGCAGACCCGGCTGATTGTCTCGTATCACAACTTCACCGCCACGCCGCTCAACCTGGAGTCCGTCTATTCCAAGGTGGTCCAGGCCGGGGCGGACGTCGTCAAGCTGGCGACCACGGCCAACTCGATCCTCGACAACCTACGGATGTTCGAGGTGCTTCGCCACGCGGCCAAGCCGTGCATCGGCCTGTGCATGGGCGAGCTGGGGGTGATCAGCCGCATCTTGGGGCGCAAGTTCGGGTCGATGCTGACCTTCGCCCCGATGAACGCGACGCAGGCCACCGCCCCGGGCCAGTTGTCGCTGGACGAGCTGGTGGGCCTCTACAACTACCGGTCGTTGAACGAGGAGACGCGCATCTACGGCGTCATCGGGAACCCGATCGGCCACAGCATCAGCCCGCACATCCACAACGCCGCGTTCCGCTCTCTGGGCATCAACGCGGTTTATGTGCCCTTCCGCGTCGAGAACGATGTGTGCAACTTCATCGAGGCGGGCCGGGGGATGCCGGTCCACGGCTACAGCGTGACCATTCCGCACAAGCAGCAAGCGATGCAGGCGATGGACGAGGTGGACCCCATCTGCCGCGACATCGGGGCATTGAACACCGTGGTGAACCGCAAGGGGCGGCTGATCGGCTCGAACACGGACTGGAGCTCGGCGACGCAGGCGATTGAGTCGGCGATGCCCGGCGAGGGCCTGCCCGGCCAGCGCGTCGCCCTGGTCGGGGCCGGCGGCACCGCACGGGCCATTGCCTTCGGACTGAAGCACAAGGGCGCGAAGGTCTGCATCTACAACCGCACGCCCGAACGTGCCAGGGCGTTGGCGGCGGAGGTGCAGTGCGAGGCCCGCTCCATTGAGCAGCTGGCCACGGCCGACGTGGCGGTGATTGCGAACTCGACCTCGGTGGGGATGTTCCCGAATGTGGACGCCTCGCCCGTTCCCAAAGAAGCCCTCCGGCCCGGGCGGGTGGTGTTCGACGCGGTTTACAACCCGGTGCATACCCGGCTGCTCTGCGAAGCGGCCGAGGCCGGCTGCCGAACCGCCACCGGGCTGCAGATGTTCGTCAACCAGGCGGCCCAGCAGTTCAAAATATGGACCGGCCTGGAGGCGCCGCACGAGCTGATGGAGTCCGTGGCCCGCGAGAGGCTGGCCATCTCCCTGTGAACAGGACGGAATAGTTTGCGTATCCGGGCCACAAGCAAGGAACAGGGCGGGCGAGATGCCCGCGGAAAATAATGGATTTTGTACTGTATGGTTTTGTGTTTGTCATCGGGCTGTGTGTGGGCAGCTTTCTGAATGTCTGCGCCTACCGCCTGCCCCGTGCGATGTCGCTGGTCCGTCCCGGCTCGCATTGCCCGCATTGTAACGAAGCGATCGCGTGGTACGACAATGTCCCGGTGCTGAGCTGGCTGTCGTTGGGCGGACTGTGCCGACGCTGCGGCGTGGCCTTCTCGGCACGCTACCTGTTCGTGGAGCTGCTCACCGGGCTGCTGTTCGTGTGGGTCTATGCGGTGCATCGGGCGACACCGGCGGGCCTGCCGCTGGAGCATATCGAAACGCTGGCCGCCTACCTGCTTCTGGTCGCGGCGTTGATTCCGGCCTCGGTGGTGGACATCGAGCGGATGATCATCCCCGACGAGATTTCCATCGGGGGGATGTACGTCGCCCCGGTGCTCTGTGCCGTCTGGCCGCAGATCATCGTGCAGGATGCCTTGCTCACCGGCTGGCTCCTGGAGATGACCGGGACGTCGGGGTCGGAGCATCTGGCGGGGCTGTTGGCCTCGGTGCTGGGGATGGGCGTGGGGGCGGCCTGTATCTACGCCGCCGCCGTCTTCGGCAAGATGCTCTTTCGCAAAGAGGCGATGGGCTTCGGCGACGTGAAGTTCATGGGCATGATCGGAGCATTCATCGGCTGGCAGAACGTCCTGCTCGCCTTTCTGGCGGCCTGTATGCTGGGGGCCGTGGTGGGGATCGTCCTGCTCATTCGCCGCCGCGACACGCATATCCCGTTCGGCCCTTACCTGGCCGCCGGGGCCTTTCTGGTGATGCTCTACCCGCGCCAGGTGCTTTACGGATTCCTCAATTTCCCCCTGATCATTCGTTCGTGGTTCACCTGAGGACGCAGTGCCCCCCGACGCCGCCCACCAAGCCATCGCCATCGCCCTGACGCTTTACGTGCCGCTGATGCTGGGCTATGCCCTGCGGCGGGCGGGCCTGATCGGCACGGCGTGGACGCGGCCCTGCATGGTCTGGCTGATGGTGCTGGTCGAGCCGCCGATTACGATGTACAGCCTCTGGGTGCTTCGGGCGGGCGACGTGGCGGCCGGGCGCAGCGTTCTCGGCGGCATCGGGGGCATCCTGCTCACCGCCGCGGTCATCACCACCGCGATGATGGTCGCCGGGCGGGTCGCCTCCGAGGCCTTCCGCCATAATGCGGCCACGCGCGGGGCGTTCATCGGGTCGGTGATGTTCTCCAACGTCGGCTTCACGCTCGGCGTGTTCATCTGCCTGCTGCTCCTCGGCATCCGGGGCCAGTCGATTGGCATCATCTACGCGACCTATTTCCTGCCTTATTTCGTCACTGTCGGGTTCGCCCTGGGCCGGAAGTACGGGCGGTCGAAGAAACTCAGCATCGGGCGGCAGATATTGAGTCTGGTGACCGAGCCGTTGAGCGCCCTGCCCCTGGCGGGGTTTATCCTGGGGCTGGTGCTCCACCAGGTCGCTCCGCGTCCCCCGGCTTGGCTCCCACCGATCAACCGGGGCGCGGTCCATATCGAAGTCGGCATCTACGCCTTTGCCATCGGCTGCACGCTGTCGTTTCGGAGCATCCGCAAATACTGGCGCGAATGCCTGACGGTCTGCGGGATGAAGTTCATCCTCACGCCGATCATCGGCCTGGGCGTGGTTTTTCTGATGATGCGGTTGGGGGCCTTGAGCGGGACGCCCATCCTGCAAAAAGCCATCCTCATCCAAACCTGCATGCCCGCGGCGATTATGTCCGTGGTGCTGGCCAAGCTGTTTCGCCTGAACGAAGACCTGGCCACCTCCTGCTGGGTGGTCACCACCGTCGCCTCGGCCGCGGTCCTGCCGTTGGTCTATCTCCTCGTTACATAGGGCTTTCCCCAAGGGGGCCTTTGAGCGGGCTACAACCTTTTGGGGAGAAGCTACACAAAGCGTAGGCAGGTTCTCAAATGATTTATTCACATAGCTTTACATCTGGTTACAACTCGCCATGACCGGCCGCGCGACGAAATACCGCAAGTTTCCGGATGACTTGCTCCGGCACGGCCTGAGATAATTCATGTCATTTCCATCGCGGAACACCTCGCCTTGGCAAGGCGATATATTTTGCTTATGTCATTGCATAAGAATGACTTACTGCCCATTCACGACGTGAATATAGTCTCTGAAATCTGCCTGGTTCGGCCCTGTCATGGTCGAATCGCAATAAAAAGCCCGAACTCTGGCACGCTATTTGCTGTGTTATGGTCTGGTTGGTGCCGTCTTCCACGGCCACCGACAAAGGAGGAAACGGATTCAGGATGGGGACGCAGACGGAAAGTCGTAAAACAAGCCCGGTCTCCCGGTGGCTTGGGCAAGCTCCGTTGCAGTTGCTGCGCGGTGGACGCATCTTGTCCAACCTGCAACTGCTGATTGCCGCCACGGTTCTGATCGCCTTGTCCGCGGTTTCGGTGGCGACGGTTCACTATGCCCGTTCAAGAGCCGCCGACGAGTTGATCGAGCGCGGGGCGACGGTCAGCTCGCTGCTGGCCCGGTCCGCCGCCCGCGCGCTGAACGGGGCGACAACCGCCGAGGAGGCGATTGTCGAGCTGGAGCGCGTCATTTATGACGTGCGGGCCGAACAGGATATCGAATATGTCTTTGTGTGCGACCGCGACGGCCGAGCCTTGGTACACTCCGACAGCCGGAAAATCGGCAAGCTGATCTTTGCCGAGAGCGGAGAGCGACCGGCCACCCAGCCCAAGACATCGCTCTCCGATGAGGGGTTCCGATACTCTGTGGCCTCGGCTCAAGAAGACCGCAACATTTCGGTGTATGGCTTCGTGCGCGACATCCGGCTGAGCACCCAGGCCGCCTTCCGGCACGGGGCCGGGCTGGAGCTGCATATTGGCTTCTCGCTGCCGGGCTTCTGGCCGTTTATGGCCTCCGGCCTGCAGAGCACCCTGCCCGGCCTGGCCCTGGGGTTCCTGCTGCTGGTGGTGGGCAACTACCTGGCGGGGGTGTTCATTAAACCGCTGGACACCCTTCGGGCCGAGACCGGGCAGGCCGCACAAGCCCAGGACGACTGGCAGCTGCAAGTGGATGCCGGCGGAGAAGTGGCGGAAATCGCGGAGAACTGGAATCTTATGGTCCAGAACTTCCAAGCCTCTTATGAGAACGTGGTCGAGGCCCGCCGCGAGATGGAAGTCCGCAACCGCGTGATGCTTTACGAAAAGAAGCGGACCGAATCCATCGTGGACAGCCTCACCGACGGGGTGATGGTCACCGACGCCTACGGCAAGATTTCTTTCGTCAACCGCGAACTGGAAAACATGCTGGGCATTGAGCGGGAGCAAGCGGTGATGCACCGGCCGCAGGATGTGCTGAAAGACGAGGAACTGACGGCCTTTATGGACTCGGTTATCCTTCCCCTGTCCGGCGGCGCGGGCGAGGCGTCGGAGACTACCGCCGCAAAACGCTCGCAGCGCAAGGCCACCGAGGTCGAAATCCAGCGGGCTTCGGGCGCGCGCCACATTCGGGCCGTGCATGTTCCGGTGCTTGACAAGGGGCGCCCCAGCGGCGGGATCACCACCTTCCGCGACGTCACCCAGCAGCGGCTCGAAGAACAGGCCCGCAAAGAGTTTGTGTCCAGCGTCACCCACGAGCTGCGCGCCCCGCTGACCGCGATCAAGTCCTATGTCGAAATGCTGATCGATGACGAGGCCAAAGACCCCGAACTCCAGCGCGAATTCTTCAATACCATCAATGAAGAAGCAGATCGGCTGGCTCGTTTGATAAACGACATGCTGAATATGTCGAAGATAGAAGTGGGCAACTTGGTGTTGAACAAATCGCTGGTGCGGACGCGGAAGCTGGTCGAAGACGCCGTCAACGGCCTGCGCTCGTCTGCCGCCGGCAAATCCATCGAGTTGACCGCGAGTATTTCGCCCAAGTTGCCGGATATCGAGGCGGACAAGGAGATGGTTCGGGTGGTGATCACCAATTTGCTCGGCAATGGGATCAAATACACGCCCGAAGGCGGCAGAGTCTTGCTCTCCGTGGAGCATGTCATACGTCCCGACCAGCCGAACGCCCCTGGCGTTATCGCCCTGACCGTCGAGGACAGCGGCCCCGGCATCCCGGAGGATGAGATCGACAAGATTTTCGAGAAGTTCTATCGCGGGCGGGCCACGCAGGGGCAAAAAGTGGTGGGCAACGGCCTGGGGCTGCCGCTGGCCCGCGAGATTGCGACGCTGCACGGCGGCGAAATCCAAGTCGCCAGCACCGTCGGCCAGGGCAGTAAATTCACGTTCTTGTTGCCGGCAGTTGAAACATCGAGAAAGGTCTCCTAGGAAGGAGCAGTCGGGTGAACGGTGCCGAAGTGCAAAACAGCCATTGTTATCGAACCAAGCCGCTGATCCTCAGCGTGGACGACGAACCCTGTATCGGGCGCGTGGTTCAGCTCAAGCTGCGTAACGCCGGTTTTGACGTCGAACGGGCGTCTTCGGGGGCCGAGGGCCTGGAAAGGTTCATCGCCACACGGCCGGACGTGCTCATCACCGATGTCAAGATGCCCGGGATGTCCGGGATCGAGCTTTGCCGCCGGTGCGAGGAATACCGGGGGGCGTGGCCCTTCTTGATCGTCGTCCTGACGTCGCAGTTGGATGATGAGACACGGGCCTGGCTTGAACAATCGGAAAACCACCGCTATCTGCCCAAGCCGTTCAGCCCTCGCGAAATCCTGCGGACCATCGAGGAATATCTGGCCGAACGCAAAGATTCCGTCGGGCCGCTGGAACCGGTTGAGGCACCGGAGGGCAACGCCGACGACACCTGTGAAATCGAGATTCCGAAGCCGCAGGCCCATCGGCCCAGACCGCCTCAAGTCGTATTGAAACCATCGGCCAAGCTCAAGAGGGCTATTCTGTGACCACAACAACCGGCACCCTGATGATCGAACAGGACCGCGACCAGCTGCAGGCTCTGGCCGACCACCTGCGGCGGCACCAGGGGATGACCGTGCGCGTCTATGATGCGGACGGGCGGCAGGTCATGCCCCGCGACGTCTCGGCGCTCTGCTCCAACCACGAAGAAACCTGCGACTCCTTCCTCGCCAAGAGCTGCTCCACCTGCCGCGAGAGCGACAGCTCGAAATGCCTCACCTGCCCCCAGGGCCGCCGCGTTCAGATTCTGCCGATCAAACACTCCTCGGTCTATTTCGGCAGTTTGGTGGCCTGTTCCTCGGAAGAGGGGGACGCCAATGCCAGCACCTCCGGGACCGTGCTCGACGCGATGCTTGAGATTCTGACCGAACAATCGGCCAAGGAGCACGAGATCGACAGCCTGGCCAACGAGCTGGCTCTGCGCTATGAGGAAATCGAGCTGCTGTATGAGATCGACGAGAACATCCCGCTGCGGTCCTACGTGAGCAATGTGGTGGAATACGTCGCCCATAAGGCGTTTGACGTGTTGAACTGCACCTGCCTGGCCTGGGTGAGCAAGGCTTCGGGCACGGGCCAGGACGGCTGCCGCTTGTTCTGGAGCTCCGACGACCGGGCGGAACCCAGCACGCTGCTGCGCCTGGAGGCCGAACAACTGGCGCGAATCGTGGCGGAGCGCTGCGTCCAGTCCGGCAAGATTCAATCCATCGGCAGCTTGGACAACGATCCGGAATTCGGGGCTTTTTCTCATGAGCTCAACGTCCTGCTGTGCCTGCCGGTCGAGGTCGAAAATGACTTCTTCGGCACGCTGGTGGCATTCAAGCATCGCGGCGAGCAATTCACCAGCTACGAATTGAAGCTGATGGCAGCGTTGGCCCGCAAGAGCGCCTTCGTCATCCGCGAGAGCCGCCTGAACGAAGAACTCGACGCGCTGTTCTTCAACCTGATCAAACTGCTGATCACCACCATCGAAAACAAAGACGAATACACCAAGGGCCATTCCCAGCGGGTTCGGGCGTTTACCGTCCGGCTGGCCGAATTGATGGGCCTGCCCCAGACCGAGATCGACACGCTCAACCTTTCGGGCCTGCTGCACGACATCGGCAAGCAGGGCATCCCCGACGCGGTGCTGAAGAAAGAGGGCAAGTTGACCGACGAAGAACGGGCGATGATCAACACCCATCCGATGCGCGGGGTGAACCTGCTCAAGCACATCGCCCAGTTCGGAAAGTGCCTGCCGCAGATTCGGCATCATCACGAGCGGATCGACGGCGGCGGCTACCCCGACGGCCTGCGGGGCGATCAGATTCCGCTGGGTGCCCGGATCATCGCGGTGGCCGACACCTTCGACGCCCTGACCAGCGACCGCTGCTACCGCCCGCGATTCAGCATCGAGCGGGCCTTCAATATCATCGAGGAAGTGGCAGGCACCCAACTCGACGCCGAGATCGCCCACTTGCTCCTGAACCATCGAGAAGAATTCGCTCGTCAGTGCCAGGGCGCGGTCGCCGACGCCCTGGATCTGGCCGGACCCAAGACGAGGATTGCTACGTGAAAAGAGTCGTTTCAACCCTGACCCAAGCGCTGCGTCCGCCGGAAGATACCCCGGTCGGTGTGCATGCCCTGCATACCACGCTGCGCGCGGCCAGCCGCTTCCGAAGCCCGGCGATCAGCGCCCTGCTGATGTTGGCCATCCTGTTGGGCAAGGCCCTGGTCTGCCAGCACGCCCCGAACCGGGCGGTGTTCTTTGATGCGATGCTGATGGTTCCGGTCAGCATGCTGGCTTATCACGAGGGGCTGGTCACCGGCCTGGTGGGCGGGCTGGTGGCCGTCGCCGTGGACCTGGTCATCGGGGCCAAGGTGGCGGGCGTGTTGATCCCCACGTACCTTTCGATGCATGCCCTTCGCGCGGGCATTGTGGCCAAGTTGTTCAGTCTGGAGGTGCTGGCCGCGATTGTGTCCTGCCTGTCCTTCCGGGCGCGGGCCAGAACGCAGGTGGCGGAGCGTCGCACGCAGGAATATCTGCGACGGGTCCGGGAGCTTCAGCAGGAGAACCGGGCCATCGAGCAGGATGCCCGCGACAAGCAGGCGGTGTTCGAGAAGCAGTTGCTGCGTTACTCCTCGCTGGTTTATCTGCTGGAGGAATCCGTCCAGAAGATTTACTCCCACCTGGAGATCAAACGCCTGTTCCAGTCGCTGTTCCGGGTGTTGGAGGAATGTTTCGGCTCGACCTGTGCCTCGATCTATCTGCGCGACCAGGAGGACGGCTCCTATTATCTGGCAAGCGCATTCGGGGCGGAGGGCGATTCAGGCCGATCGATCCCGATGCTGCTGAAGCCCGACGTCTTTTACGTCGCGGAGCTGGAGCGCACCCATCAGGCCATCTGCTGGGCGACGGGGCCTTATCCGGACCGTTTCGCCCGGCGCGACGAGCGCGCTCCGGCGGTGACGTCGGGCGTGCTGTTGGACAAAGGGGCCATCGCCGGCATCATCAACATCCATAAGATCGACCGCGTGGCCCTGCCCGATGATCGGCTGATGGGAATGGTGAGCAACATCGCCAGCATCGCCCTGGCCAATGCCCGCCTGTTTGGCGAGGTGCAGTGGATGGCGGAACGCGACCCGCTGACCAAGTTGTTCAACCGCCGGACGTTCCATGATCGCCTCGACGAGCACCTGGTCGGCTCGGCCAACGGGCGCCGTCCGGTCGCCCTGTTGATGCTCGATATCGACCACTTCAAGTCGTTCAACGACACCTATGGCCATCAAGCCGGGGATGCGGTGCTCGACTGGTTCGCCCGCCTGGTGGAAAACTGCGTGGGCGACGGCGATATGATCTTCCGCTACGGCGGCGAAGAGTTCAACGTGCTGCTGCCCGGGGCGAACGCCGGGAAGGCGGCCCGGATGGCCGAGACCATTCGTGCCCGCGTGGCCGAATCAACCTTTGACTACAAGGGCACCGAGCTGCGGGTGACCCTGAGCTGCGGCGTGGCCGTGTTCCCCGACCACGGGCGGGACGCCGACGAGTTGGTCAGGAAGGCCGACCGCTCCTTGTATCGAGCCAAGGGAGCGGGACGAAACTGTGTGTCGGTGTGCGAGAGCTCATCGGCCCACGACAGCTCGATTGTGCCCTACGAGGCCCGCCTGGCCGTGGCCGAGAGGATGCAAAAGCCGGTGCCGTCCACCGCCGGGAGCCGGGCCTCGTCCCGCAACCCGGCGAACCCGGCCTGACCGATCTGGACGGAGCGAGGAGCTGAGGTGAAGTTCGAGCAGATTCAACACGGGACCGTCACGGTCCTCGTGCCCGATGGAGCCCTCATCGAGGACGAGGTGCCGGAGTTCGCCCAGCACGTGCGCCAGTGCTTTCAGGGAGGCCACGTCCGGCTGGTGCTCCAGATGAACCGGGTGCCGTTCATCGACAGCGCCGGGCTGGAGACCCTGCTGGCTCTGTACGGCGAGGCAATGGCCTTTGGCGGCGAGCTGAAGGTCAGCTCCCCGACCGAGATCGCCAGCGACATCCTCCGAGCCACACGGCTCAACAATGTCATCGAAGTCTACGACGCGACGCCCGACGCGCGAAGGAGCTTCATCTCGTGAAACAGGGTGGAAAACTCGGCGAAATCCTGGTGCAGATGGGGAAGCTCTCGCCGGAGCATCTCGAAGAGGCCCTCGCCAAGCACGACCGCTCCAGCGGCAAACGCTTGGGCCAGGTGCTGGTGGAGATGGAGCTGATCACCGAGAAAGACCTGGTCGAGTGCCTCGCCCTGCAGCTCGGCCTGCCGCATGTCTGGCTTCGCAAGGGCTTGATCGACCCCAAAATTGTCCCGCTCATCCCCAAGGAAAAAGCCGAGCTTTATCAGGTCATCGCCATGTTCCGCGTGGGCGACGACTTGACGGTGGCGATGTCCGACCCGCAATCGCTGTTCGTCATCGACCAGCTCACCGCCGTCACCGGATGCCGCATCCAGCCGGTGGTCTGCCGTCAGGAAGAGGTCCACCAGTTCATCCGCGAGTATTACGACACACAGATCGAGATGGACCAGTTCCTCTCGTCGCTGGACGAGGCCGACGTGGAGGTGGTCACCGAGAAGCTGGAGACCAACCTCTCCGAGCTGGAGGAGATGGCCGAAGGCAGCCCGATCATCAACCTGGCCAACGTGATGATCCTGAACGCCCTGAAGGACGGGGCCAGCGATATCCACGTCGAGCCGGACTCCAAACTGCTGCGCGTCCGCTATCGCATCGACGGCGTGCTGCACGAGGTGATGAGCCACCGCAAAGACGTCCACGCCGCCCTCATCTCGCGCATCAAGGTGATGGCCGGGCTGGACATCGGCGAGCGGCGGCGGCCCCAGGAAGGCCGCATCCACGTGATGGCCGACGGGCGGGAGATCGACCTCCGCGTCTCCTCGCTCCCCACCATCCTCGGCGAGAAGATCGTCCTCCGCATCCTCGACCAGACCAACTCCATCGTCGCCCTGCCCAAGCTGGGCTTCAAGGATGAAACCCTCGACGCCTTCCGCTGGATGCTGTCCCAACCTTACGGGATGATTCTGGTGACCGGGCCGACCGGCAGCGGCAAGACCACCACCCTCTATTCGGCCCTGGCCGAAATCTCGACCATCGAGAAGAACATCATCACCATCGAAGACCCGGTGGAATACCAGCTCCCCCTCATCAACCAGGTGCAGGTCAACGAGCGGACGGACTTGAGCTTTGCCAACATCCTGCGCCAGGTGCTCCGCCAGGACCCGGACATCGTGATGGTGGGCGAAATCCGCGACCGTGAGACGGCGGAAATCGCCATCCAGGCGGCCTTGACCGGCCACCTGGTGATCTCCACGCTGCACACCAACGACAGTGCCGGGGCCATCACCCGGCTGACGGACATGGGGATCGAGCCGTTCCTGATCGCCAGCGCCCTCACCGGGGTCATCGCCCAGCGGCTGGCCCGGCGTGTCTGCCCCGACTGCCGCACCAGCTTCATCGCCCCGTCCGAGCTGCTCGAACGCATCGGCTGGACGGAGCGCAAGAACATGACCCTGCACAAGGGGGCCGGCTGCAAGAACTGCTACGATTCGGGCTACAAGGGCCGCGTGGGCATCTACGAGATGCTGCTGGCCGACCGCCACATCAAAAAGGCCATCCTGAACAACACCACGCTGGACGCCCTGCGCGAGGCACGGGCCAAGTCGGGCCTGCCCTCGCTCAAACAGGCCGGCTTTGATCGCGTCGCCGAGGGCATGACCACCGTCGAGGAAGTGATGCGCATCGTCTGCGTCGAAGATTCGGACGACCAGGCCTCGTTCAACAAAAAAGAAGAACCCGAAGTCGTATACGACACCGAACCCGTCGCCCCCGCAAAAACCCTGGTGCTTTCAGAAAAGCCCCAGGACGACTGAGCCGACAATGCTCTCTACACAAAACGAAGGAAACCCCACACACAAGGTTGGAACCTGCATAATCCTATGAAACGCAAGAGCTTCCGAGCATATTCCAACGCGCCTATCGACTCATTCGACGCAATACAGCATCTTAAAATGAAGATCGGCCTCCGTTGCGAAAAGATATATCTCTTTATGAGAAAAGCACTTGCAATAAATCTTTGAACAACACAGCAGATCGGGCACGCTAATTGCTATATCAAGGGTGGTAAGAGACTCTAACGAGGTCATAAGGTCAATGAGCGGAAAGGGATTCACGCTGGGCAGCGGCGTCTCCTCCAAAGAGGTGATGTTCTTCACCTCCCAGCTCTCGATTATGCTCGAGACCGGCACCAACCTGACGTCGGCCCTGGCGGCCATCGCCGACCAGTGTACCAACCCCCGGATGAAGACCACCATCAACACGGTCCACAATGATATTGTCGGCGGCCGCACCTTCTCCTCGGCCCTCGCCCAGCACCCCAAAGTGTTCAATAATGTCTTTGTTTCGATGGTTCGGGCGGGAGAATTGGGCGGTTTTCTCAATGAAATGCTAAACCGACTGCATGAATTTCAGAAACTTAAAGCAGAGGTACGGTCGAAGATCAGCACCGCTCTGGCCTACCCGACCGTCCTCGCGTTGATGTCGGCAGGCGTGGTGGTGTTCATGGTCACCTACGTGCTGCCGAAGATGACTGCGGTCTTTGAAGGCAAAGAAGACGTCCTGCCGACCATCACCAAGGTGGTGATGGGGGCCAGCGCCGGGTTCATCCAGTACTGGCCCTACCTGCTGGGCGGCGGCATCGCGGCGGTGGTGATGTTCCTCGTCTGGATTCACACCGTCGCAGGCCGAGCGATCTTTGATCATTTGAAAGTGTCCGTGCCGCTGGTCGGCCCGCTCTGTCGGCTGCTCTATTCGTCCCGCCTGTTGCGGACGATGGGCGTGATGCTGGAGAGCGGGATTCCGTTGCTGGATGGCGTCGAGGTCACCCGCGGCACCATCGGCAACAACGACTACGCCGAGTTCCTTGACAAAGTAGAAGAGAGTGTTCGTGAAGGCAGGACCCTGTCCGAGCAGTTTCGCGGCTCGTCGCTGTTCACGCCGATTGTGAAGCAGATGATTATGACCGCGGAGAGCACCGGCTCGACGGGGATGGTGATGCTGAAGATGGCGGATCATTACGAGGAAGAGATGACCGTCAAGCTCAAGACGCTGACCGCGATGCTAGAGCCGATTATCGTGGTGGCGATGGGCATCACCGTCGGCGTGCTGGCCATGGCGCTGTTCCTGCCCCTGTTCAAGTTGTCAAGCGCGGTCGGGTAGGTCCCGACCGTGCCGGAAAGGCCCGTAAGCACAACCCGGGTCATATCGCTCTTGCGCCGGCGGAAGGAGGTGATCGAATTATGGCGCTTTCCGTCCTTGGGACACCGGGCCGAGGTAGGCCCGCGATGCCGCAGCGTGCGGCTCGTCCCGCGAGGATGGGTCACGCGGATCAACCGTTTCGGTGAGAAGCACTTTCGCTTCCGCCCGTTGCAAGACGCAAAGGAGGATACAATGTTCGCCAGAAAACAAGGCTTCACCCTGGTCGAACTGCTGGTCGTGATCATCATCATTGGGATCCTGGCCGCAGTGGCGATCCCGCAGTTCGGTGATTCGAGCACCGATGCGAAGAAGGCCGCCCTGAAGGAAAACCTTCGGACCCTGCGCAGTGCGGTTGAGAAGTACTACGTCGATCATAACGCCACCTACCCCGGCGTGGTCAAGACGCACAAGACCACCGCGGCCGGTTCCGCGGCCCCGCATGACAATGCGGCCGAGGCGTTCCTCAAGCAGATGACCACCTACTCGACCCCCGGTGGCCACACCTGCGACGAGATGGACGCGGCGTTCCCGCTGAAACCCTATCTGGTGCGTAAGCTCCCGGACAACCCCCTGCCGGCCGACGGCGCGGTGGCCAGCCCGGACAGCGTCACGGTCACCACGGACACCGTCCGTCTGACCGCCGACGGCACGCCCACCACCGGGTGGAAGTTCAGCAGTGCGACCGGCGAGATCATCGCCAACAGCACGGATTACGCCTCCTACTAAGGACGTGATCGATGTCGCGAAGACTTGGGAGCCGGCCCGCCTGGTGCAGGTCGGCTCCCTCTCCGCCACCCACGAATCCCCCGTGAACGGGGTCGCCCCACCGAGACCCCGGTAAGGACCGCAAGATGCGACAGGCCCGACAGACCCGCGACGGCTTCACCCTGGTCGAGCTCCTCATCGTCATTATGATCGTGGGCATTCTCGCCGCCACCGCCATCCCGCAATTCACCGACACCACGACCGAGTCCAAACGCTCGGCCCTGGACCAAAATCTGGCCAGCGTGCGCAGCGCCGTGGCCCTCTACCACTTTCAGCACCACCGAACCTACCCCGGCATTGCCGCAACACATCGTCAAACCGCGGCGGGCGACGCCGTCAAACACAGCGGCACCGGCGAGGCCTTTGCGATGCAGTTGCAGTTCTATTCCGACGCCGACGGCAACACCTGCGCGGAGAAGCACGCCAATTACCCCTTCGGCCCCTACCTGCGCCAGGGCATACCGTCCAACCCCTTGACCACCGAGCGCGTGGAGGGGATGGGCACCCAGGCGGCGGTCGCGGTGAGCACCAGTGCCTCTCCCCTGTCGGCGGATAACGTGCCCCTGACCGGCTGGAAGGCCAGCTCGGCCACCGGGGAGTTCATCGCCAATCACGTGGACTACGCCGCGAGGTAATCCGATGCATGCCGCCCCTTCCAGCTTATGGATGCCTGCGGCACCGGCCCACTCCCCGCGCGCGGGCTTCACCCTGGTCGAGCTGCTGATCGTGACGATGATCGTCGGCATCCTCGCCGCGGTGGCCGTTCCCCAGTTCGGTAACTCCGCCGCCGAGGCCCGGCTGGCTTCGCTCGACCAGAATCTGGCCGCGATGCGTAAGGCCATCGAACGCTATTACTACGAACACAACAGCCGATACCCCGGCCATGTCATCTCGGTTCACAAGGCGGACCTCACCGCGGTATCCGTCGAGCACGCCGACCTGACGGATGCGTTCACCCGGCAGTTGACACAATACTCGGACGCGACCGGGCGCACCAGCGCGGTGAAGGATGCGGCCTACCCGTATGGGCCGTACCTGCGCAAGATGCCGGAGAACCCCCTGGCCGCGGACAGCGCCGTCTCGCGCGCCGGGGCGGTCAGCGTGGTCACCGACACTGCCCCGCTGCGTGCCGATGTCAAACCGGCCACCGGCTGGAAGGCCAGCTCGGCGACGGGCCAGATCATCGCCAACCATACGGAGTATGCGAACCGATGAACGGCCTGAGCTTTGAAAACCCCCAACGCGGCGACACCGTCCGAGCGCGGTCGGGCCGGGCCTTCACCCTGGTCGAGCTGCTGATCGTGCTGATCATCGTCTCCACGCTGGCGGCGGCGGCCGTACCGTCGATCAGCGCAACGATGACGCAGATGAATGCCGACGCCCTGGCCCGCGAAATCGCCACCGATATCCGCTATGCCCAGATGCTCGCGGTCAAGACCGGCGACCGGCACCGGGTGAACTTCTGGCCCCCCGGCCAGGCCTACGCCGTGCGTTATGAGAACGGCGGGAGCTGGGACTTATGCACCCACCCCGTCACCAAGAAGCCCTGGCGGCCGGTGCTGGACGAACACAGCCGATACTCCGGGCTGACGCTGAAAGAAGCGCGGTTCGGGGGCAACGACTACTTGATCTTCGATACCTACGGCTCGCCCCATAACGGCGGCTATGTGCGGTTCGGGCTGGGCGACCTGACCCGCACCATTCGCGTGGCGCCCCTTTCCGGCAAGGTGACCGTCGAGTGAAACACGCCAGAACACAGCCGGGCGGCTCCCCACCTCGCAGCGGCTTCACGCTGATCGAGCTGCTGCTGGTCATGGCGGCATCGGGCGT
>CAZBCO010000289.1:0-6155 GCA_964490295.1 uncultured Planctomycetota bacterium | reverse complement strand
CCTGATTCTGGGCCGGAAAAGATAGAAATATACTTGGCTACATATTCCATGTTTGTGATATTCTAATTCAGTCAGAGAAAAAATGCAACCTCATAACACGCAGAAATCGGAACGGCAATCAGTTATCTTCACGGATAACCGCCAGAACAGAACAGAACAGCACCCGCGTTCCAAGAAGCGTATAAGGTTCGAAATTCATTGATTTGCACCCCACAAAGCCGAGACCGGCAACGTCCGATAATACTTCTTATGTGATATTGGCGGTGCGGAAAGTTGGCAGGGGCGGGTTGGGGGTGGTTCTGTCTCAGGGCCGGAGTAGGCCGTCGCTCAGCGGGCACGCTCGAGAATGGTGGCCACGCGGCTTTGGGCGCTGATCAGCGACCAGACGCAGGCTCGGAAGACATCAAAGTTCAATCCCTCGGAGAAGACGCGATGGCTCATGTAAAGGGCGTCCTCGTCGGGAGCAAAGTAAAGACTGACGCCATGCAAGCCGATGGTGTTCATTATCTCGGTGGCGCGGTCGCGGAACTTGATGCGTATGTCGGGCGACCAATCTCGCATCAGATAGATGTCGACCCAGGCGTCTTTGACAAAACTGCCAAACCCTCGGAACTGCTGGGGCGGGTCGTCAATAGCCAGTGTGAAAGTGACGGCCTGATTGTCGTCGTCAAAAGTCCCCTGCTCCTCGATATCGGTGGCCTGCATCAGGTCGAGATAGTCGTGGAGTTTGGCCATGTTGCGCTCGGATTCAAACAACTCTTCCGAATCGCCTTGTTCAGCGTCATCATCGTATGGCGGGGGGCCATCGGGGTCGGGGACCATAGCATATAGCTCCGTTTGCGTTCGGGCAGGCGGCAGGTGATTTCAGTTAACCAGCCGCAGCCAGTAATGATCGATACGTTCGTTATTGACCAGAATATGGTTGATGTTGATTTTTTTTAGAATCTCTATAATCTGTTGGATATCAAGCCCCCAATCGGTGGCCCAGAGGATCAGGCCCAGATTTTCCCAGCCGACAATAAGGCGGTCCGCCACGCGGCTGACCAAAACCGGGTTGTAGGTTCCGTCTCGCTTGAGCAGGCCAAAGTGCTCCTCGCCCATCTCAATCCAGTGTTTTTCGCCCAACAGGTGCTCAACCCAGCGAGCGCGGAACCACAGCCGCCAGAAGCGCCGTCGCCAATGTTCGCTGGTCGTCTGTTCAATATCATAACTGAGTCGTTCCCAGTCCAAATGTTTCTTTGCGGCATAATCTGCGGCGGCATGGTACATAATGCTATGCTTTTCGGCAGAGAGCGTGGCTTCAGTCACTGGTCCGAGCCTCCTTCTTCGGCGTGGCGGCGAAGAGCATCGCCGGAAAGGCTTGGCTCAACCACAACCACACTGACCAGCCGGTCGAGTTTCACAGCCGGCCGCAGGGTCACATCGTACTTGAGTTCGCCCGGTCGGCGCCTTACTTTGGAGACCAGGCCCAACAGAAAATGCTTGGGGGTAATCCCGTCCAAGCCCCGGCTCACCACAGCCGCTCCGATCTCGGGTTCATGTTGCGACACATAATACATGTCCATCGTATCATTTCCAAGGCCGACAACAATGCCCTTTTCGCCCGTGGTGGCGACCTGAGCGTCGAAGCGAGACCCCGGACTGGTGATCAACCGGACCGAACTCACGCGCGGCGCGGCCGCGCGGACGGTTCCGATGATTGCGTGCCCGACCACCACCACCATTCCCGGCTTGACTCCGCTGTCCGAACCCCGATCAATAAAAATCAGCCCCGGCTGGGCGCCGATGCCCTGCCCGATCACTTCCGCCTCATAAGCCACCAAGTCACGGCGGTATCGTGCAAATTCGCCCAGCTGCCGCAGCTTTTCATCTTTGGCTTTGGATTGTGCGATTTCATAGGCCAACTGGGACTGCAATTCGGCGACCTGCTGCCGGAGTATCCGATTTTCATTGGCGGCCCGCCGCCCGGCTGCCAGAGCACCGAGGCCAAAGGCGAGGTGGTGGCCACCCATGGCGAGTGTTTCTTGGAGGGGAACGAAGTAAGAAACCCACCCGGCACCGAACCTGGCCGAAGTGCCTGGGGATATCAGAAAGGGGCCGCACACCAAGGCCAACCCCAGAAGCAGCCGAACCCTGGAGCGTCGCCTAATACTCATCTTCTCCGCTTTCGAGGACGGATTTCATCTTGTCGAGATGCAGTAACACCTCGCGGGTTCCGCGAGCCACGCAGCCCAGCGGGTCGTCCGCGATAACCACCGATAAGTGCGTTCGCTCCTCAATCACCTTGTCGATACCGCGAAGCAATGCCCCACCCCCCGTGAGCGTGATTCCGAGGTCCACCAAGTCGGCGGCCAGCTCAGGCGGCGTCTGGTTCAGGGTGTGCAGGATGGCCTCACACATCGCTTCAATGGGGCCTTCGAGGGCTTCGCGCACATCTTCCGAGCTGATCTCCTGGGCACGCGGCAGCCCGGTGCCCTGATCGCGGCCTTTGACGATGGTGTGCAGTTCCTCGTCAAGCGGATAGGCCGAGCCGATTTCAAGTTTTACACGCTCCGCACTGCGGGTTCCGATATCGAGGTTAAACTTACGGCGGCAATAATCGATGATGGCTTGGTCCAGCTCGTCGCCTGCGACACGGATGCTGCTGGCATTGACCACGCCGCCGAGCGACATCACGGCCACTTCGGTGGTCCCGCCGCCGATATCGACAATCATGCTGCCGACCGGCTCGGTGATGGGCAGGCCCGCGCCGATGCCGGCCGCCTTAGGCTCTTCGATTAAATAGACGCGCCGCGCCCCGGCTCGCTGTGCCGAATTGAACACCGCCCGCTTCTCGACCGGGGTAATGCCCGATGGAATGGCAATGACGATTCTGGGGTTGAACAACCGATGGCGGTTATGCACCTTGCGAATAAAATAGCGGAGCATCGCCTCGGTGATGTCGAAATCGGCGATGACGCCATCTTTCAGCGGGCGAATCACCTGGATGGACGGAGGAGCTTTTTCACCCATCTCCTTGGCGCGGTTTCCCACGGCCTCGCCGTTCATCAGCACCTTGTTGGTGCCCTTCTTGACGGCCACAACAGAGGGTTCGGAGATGATTTCATCACGGCCGGTAACGCAGACGAGGGTGTTGGCAGTGCCCAGGTCGACGCCCATGTCCTTGGAGAACAGGCCTATGACCCAATCAAGTATCACAAAGCCTCCCTCAGTAACACCGGTTCACCGCCACAGAGTCTAAAATTCAGGACCGGGGATCGGTCCGGGAGCCTCTTCACCATCGGGCGGAGAGGGAATCGGCTGGGGTTCATCACCATCCGGCGGCGGCACCACGGGCGTATCCGTGTCCGGCCCCGCAGTTCCGGAGTCCTCGACCAGAGGCACTCGGGGTTCCGGCGGAGCCTGCCACGGCGCGACCTGAGGCGTCTCGCGATAGGCGAGAAACTGAAATACGCCGGCGGTGATGCCCAGCACACAAAATGCAAGCGTGGCGATGGCCAGAACGGTGAGGGTGTCGGTCATACCCCGTTGGCGTCGCATATCTGAACCCTCCTGCGAATGGCGTCAGCCTCGCGGCTCTGAGCCACTAAAACTCGGTGAGAGCCAAATCACCGACCTGAATCTGAAGCCCGGTTTCCGGGGGGATGATCTCGGCCGCGCTCATGTCTTTATCCACATTTACCACCCGGACGGCGGCGACAAAGGTCTGATCACGATAAATCCAGAACTGATAGCCCTTCTTGATCGGAACGCGGTTGTCGGACCCCACGTTCAGGACGACCACCTTGATGCTGGGGTCCACGGCCTTAACCGCTGCACGGATCGGCTCCGGCGGATGCGTCTCTTTAAGGCCTCCGCCTCCCGACGCACGGTCATCGGCATCCGGGGCAATGCGAGCCACGGCCTTCCGATAGTCCTTGTGCCAGGCCAGAGCGTCTTGCGACACCTTCAGCCGATGCAGCAATTCTGCAATCCGCACTTCGTTGGTGGCACTGCGAGCGCGCTCGGCGACAATCGTGCTGTGAAGTTGGTCAACCTCGGTTTGCAGCGTGGCCGCTTTCTCCTGGGCGGTGGCCAGACTCGCCGACAGGGCCTCCGCACGCCCCTTCTCGGCCTTGGTGGTATCCAAGGCATCACCAAGCAGTTTGGTCAGGTTGGTCTTTTCGGTGTCCAGCTTCCGAAGGTCCTCCTGCAGCAGCTTGATGCTGTCTTCGGAACGTGTCACCTCATTTCGCAACTCGCTCACCTCGGTGCTGAGGCGTTCCGCCCGCTTATTGCTGCGGTCCTGATCTTCCAGGAAGAGTCGCCTCTCGGCCGCCCACTGGTTGGTCTTCCCTTCGAGTTCGCTCTGCAATGCAAAGCTCTTTTCTTTCCAATGCACACGCTGCGAGAGTACGGTGGCGGTGACGGCAACGAAGGCGATGCAGAAAACAAGATTCAACACAATGAACGTTTTGGTGAGCGTACCCATTGTTGTCTCCTAGCACAAGTTGCCGACCTTCGGGCTCACGTGTCCCGATCAAGAGCGATAATAGAAGGCCACACAAGCGATGTCAAGCGCAAAACACAAAGAGTCCGCATGCTCGGAACACGACCTCTAACCGATTATTATAAACCGATATACCCTGCGCAACAAGCCCTCATTGAGATTTTGAGCATAAATCCTTCCGACAAAACGCCACGACCAGGGCCTATTGGCGGTTGCCGCGCCGAGATCGCCACCGCCTGACGACGCCTTCAACGCATTGGATGAGGGCCAATAACACCCAGAACCCGGCACAAAATTCTGCGAAGAACTCGCCCGTGATATAGTACGGCGAACGGCCAACGGCGGTGGTGGCGCGGCCATGCAGGACCCCGGCGACCTCACGGTCACGTCCCTCGACGACCAACTTGGAAAGCACCTCGCCGGTTGGAGAAATAAAGGCCGAGATGCCGGTGTTGGCGGCTCGAACCAGCCCCTTACGGTTTTCCACCGCGCGGAACACACCGACGGCAAGGTGTTCGTCCAGCTCGGTCCCGTCTTTGAACCATCCCTCGTTGGTGATGTTGACGATGAAATCGAGGCGCTCCAGGATTCCGAACTCCGCGACCAATCTGGGGAAGGCGTCTTCAAAGCAGATGGTCGGTGCATAGGCCCAGCCGTCAATCTCAAAAACCTTGAACTCCGAACCGGGCGTCAGCCCGGTCTTGTACGGCACCAGCGGCCCAATCAGCCAACCGATGGCCGACTTGAGCGGAACGTATTCGCCGAAGGGAACCAGGTGAATCTTGTCGTAACGCCCCACAGTCCCCTCCCCGCTTTGGGGCAGCAGAAAGGCGCTATTGTAAATAATATCAGGGTGGCTCGGCTCCGGGTAGGCGTTGGCGCTGATCAGCAGGTCGGCATGCTTCTGGAGCGGCAAAAAGGCGGTGTACCATCGCTCGTAACGCTGCCAGTAATCGAACCGGCTTTGCCATATCGGCTCGTGACGCTCGGCGAGGTTGCTGTCCAGCCACAACTTGATCAAGTTATGGCCGTACCGATCAAACACGCCGGGCGGGGCCATTGTTTCCGGCCAGATGACAAGATCGGGCTTGGGGTGCGCGGCGAGAGCTTTCTCGGTCAGGGCCACGTGAACTTTCAGCATTTCGTCAAAGGTTTCGTAGGTTGCCAGATTTTTGGCGTCCTGCGGGATATTTCCCTGAACCACGGCAATGCGTGGCCCCTCTCGAACGACTAAACTGTCCAGGCGATGCCGGCCGTAGAGGAGTGCCGACACCGAGATGATAATAACGACCACACCGCCGACCAAAGCGGAGAGGCGGGAGACCTTCGTGGGAAATCTCATGATTCGGCAGGCGATATCCGCCGCGAGGCCGCTCACCGATACCAGCCAGAAGGTTACGCCCGCCGAGCCGGTCAAGTCGGCGATCTGAATCACGCCCAGAGCCTGGTACTGTGAGTGGGCCAGAAAATGAAACGGAAACCCGGTAAACAACACCCCGCGAATGCATTCCAGCGCGGTCCAGGCCAGCGGAGCTGCCAGAGACAGGGGGATGCCCTTCTCAAAGGATAGCCAACGCACAGAAAGGCAAAAGACCACAAAATACCACGAGAGGTAGAAGCCGAGCAGCAATACCCCAAGGAAGGTGACGTGGCGCATATACCAGAA
>CAZBCO010000288.1:0-3156 GCA_964490295.1 uncultured Planctomycetota bacterium | reverse complement strand
GCGGTTCGGGCGGGGGGAGGAGCAGGGCAACGCCGCCGCCGCCAATGGCGATGCCGCTGATCAGCAGGATCAGGCCGAGCAACAGGATGGCCCGTGTGCTGCGGCGTCGGGAGGCGGAGGGGGCTGAGGGCGTCGGGGTTACCATATCGATGTGACCTCCAGAGGAGCATACAGGTCGCTCGCTGGGTCCGGCTCCCGGTTCCAGGCGTCCAACGCGAGGATGAGCGTCAACGAAGCGGCCAACGCCGCCCCGGCAGCGAAGAGCGTCAGGGGCAGCAGCCGGGGTTGACGCCGGCGGGCGATCCGCTCCATAATTTGCGGCTGAACACTGCCCAGCGGCGGTTGCTCGCGGCGGGCAGCGGCGGCCAAAGCATCAAGGGCGTTCATTGTGTCCATCCCAGGGCCTCCAACAGGTGCTCACGTTCTGCGATCTGCCGCAACAGGTTCCGAGCTCGATACGCCCGCATCTTCACGGCGTCTTCCGTCGAGCCGGTCTGCTCGGCGATTTCTTTCATCGAACAATCTTCCAAATACGCCAGGGTCAGCACCAGCCGATCCTGGGGTGCCAGCCGGGCCAGCAGGGCATTCAGCACCCGCCCCGCGACTGCCGGGTCCAGGGCCTCACCGGGGGCGGCGACCGTCTGGGCCAGGGCTTCGAGCGGAGCGGCCTTCTCCCGGTCGCGCTTGCGCCAGAATCGATAGCCGACGCGGGTGGCGATCCGGCGCAGCCAATGCAGAAACGGGGCGTCCGCCCGGTAGGTGTGCAGGCTGCGATAGGCCTCGACGAACACGTCTTGGACCAGCTCTTCGGCTTGTCGCGGGTCGCGGCTGAAGCGCCACATCAGCCGAGCCACCGGGCGTTCGTGCCGGGCGATGAGCCGGGCAAAGGCGTCATCATCACCGCCGAGGCACGCCGCGATGTCGTTCTGGTCCAAGTCGTCCATACCACCATTTTATCCGGCGTCAAAGAACAATGCGATGGTGAACTGCGTGTCTCCGCTTCGTTGCCACAGGACAGCCGTCACGCCATAAAGAGCGAGGACGCCGCTTGCAGAGCGACGCCCTCGAAAAGGATCACGCTTCGAGATCAGTCGAAGACCGGCTTCGGGTCTTCGTCGCCCTGCTTTTCATCGCGTTGATTCGCCCTTCGTCGAGGGCCGGGTCTGCGGCCGGGCCTGGGACGCGCGGCTTCCAGCTTCTTGACCTGTTCCTCGGTGAGAAGCTTCTTTACGTCCTGGCGCAGCGTGGCGAAGATTTTGATGCGCTCGTCACGGTCTTCGGTGGCCTTGGCCTTTTCGGCGGCCGCCTTGCGCAGCTCCGCGATTTTGGCCTTCTGATCCTCGGTGAGGCTCAGCTTGTTCAGCGGGTCGCGCTCGGCCAGCGCGGCTTGACGCAGCTTCTTCAGCTTCGCAAGCTGCTCTTCGGTAAGGACCTTTTCGACCTCTTCCCGAACTGTTGCGATGAGCTTGGCTCGCTCTTCAGGGGTCTTTGTGGCCTTCCTCTTTTCGCGGAGGCCCTTATGCAGCTCTCGGATTTTGGCCTTCTGCTCGTCCGTCAGGCCTTCAATCTGCTTGAAGGCTTGGACCCTTTGGCCTCTCCGTTCCTGCCGCTGCTCCATGCGCTCCTTCATCCGCTCCCGCATCCGTCCTTGCTTTTCGCCGCCTTCGCCTGCCCACACGGGCCCGGCCACCAGTAGCAGGGCCAGAACGCCCAAACCTGCCATCATCAGCCTTCTCATGGCCTTACTCCTAACCAGCGGCCCCCGAACCGGCTGCACTGTGCAGCGGGCTTCGCGGCCTTCGCTCTATTAGTGTCGTCTTTTCGGGCGAAGTAACAGCCCAAACCGTTTTTTTTCGATGGGAGCTTTCATCCGCCCGCCGAGCGCTTGCACAAGGCGAAGGCAACGATTAGAGTACAGGGGTGAACTGTGAGCGTCACGGGCTTGAACGAACCGGATGTTTTATCCTATTGGAGATGCTGTGATGGAAAAGATCGCGTATTCGGATTTCGGGAGCTGCCTGCGTCTGTCCAACGGCACGGTGGAACTGGTCGTCACCACGGAGGTCGGCCCCCGCATCATCCGCTACGGTTTTGTCGGCGGCGAGAATATTCTGGGTGAGGTCCCCGACGCGGGCTTGACCACCGAGCTTGGCGAGTGGAAAGCCTACGGCGGCCATCGCCTCTGGGCGGCTCCGGAAAACAACCCGCGATCCTACGTGCCGGACAACCAGCCGGTTGAGGTCGAAGTCGTCGATGACCTGACGGTGCGCCTCGTGCAACCCGTCGAGAAGCCGACCGGGCTGCGCAAGGAGATGACCATCACCTTGGATGACGACGGCACCGGGGTCACGGTCGACCACCTGATTACCAACACCGGACTCTGGCCCATCGAGCTGGCGCCCTGGGCGCTGACCGTGCTGAACGGTGAGGGCGGCGGCACGGTGCTTATCCCCCAGGAACCGTATCTCTCGCACGACGAGGAACTGCTGCCGGCCCGGACCATGGTGCTGTGGTACTACACCGACTTGAGCGACCCGCGCTGGAGGCTGGGCAAGCAGTTCATTCGCCTTCAGGTTGACGCCGCACAGGCCGAGCCCCAGAAGATTGGCGTGGCGAACAAACAGAGCTGGGCCGCATACGCCCGCGCCGGTTTGCTGTTTGTGAAAACCTTTGACTATGAATCCGATGCTGTCTACGCCGACGAAGGCTGCAACTGCGAAACCTACACCGCCGGCAGCTTCGTCGAATTGGAAACGCTCGGCCCGATGTTCGACCTCGTCCCCGGCGAGTCCGCCGACCACGCCGAATATTGGCAGCTTTTCGGGAACGTTGAACTTGGCGAGACCGATGACCAGATCAATGCCAAACTCGTTGAGCTTGGCTATTGAGCGGGGGCGAGGCATAACCTCCGGTGCTCCGAGTGGTGTCCTGGCAATGTTTTTTCGTAGTTGCATTTGTCAGGCCGGTGGCTACAATACGCCGCCATGAAGATTGTTGCAGACAGCAATATCCCGTTTGCGGCCGAGGCCTGTGCCCATCTGGGCGAGGTGGAGGTGCTCCGGGCCAAGGACTTCTCGCCGGAACGCCTGCGCGACTGTGAGGTGCTGCTCTGCCGCTCCACGCGGAAGATCAACGCGGAGCTGCTGGACGGCACGG
>CAZBCO010000287.1:0-3658 GCA_964490295.1 uncultured Planctomycetota bacterium | reverse complement strand
CCAGGCTTTCCGTGTCGGCGAGCATGCCGAGGTGCTGCTGCCGGTGATGGTCTGCCTCGACGGGTTCATCCTCAGCCATACGATGGAGATGCTGGAGGTTGAGGACAAGGACGCGGTGCAGAAGTTCGTCGGCGAGTACCAGCCCGCCTTCAGCCTGCTGGATACGGCCAACCCGGTTACGGTCGGCCCGTTGCATCTGACGGACTACTATTTCGAGTGCAAGCGCCAGCAGGAAGATGCGATGGATAAGGCCCGCCAGGTGGTGCTGGACGTGGGCAAGGAGTTCGGAGAGGCCTTCGGCCGCCATTACGGGTGGTTCGAGGAGTATCGTCTGGACGATGCCGACGTGGCGATTGTGGCCCTGGGATCGACCGCCGGGACGGCCAAAGTGGCGGCGGATCAGGCCCGTGAGCGCGGCATCAAGGCCGGGGTTCTCAAACTCCGGATGTTCCGCCCCTTCCCCGGCGATGAGCTGGCCGAGGTGGTCAACCGCATCGGAGCGGTGGCGGTGATGGACCGGGCGATTTCTTACGGCCTGCACGGCGGCCCGCTGTTCAACGAAATCCGTGCGTTTGCCGGCGGCGGATGCCCGGTGCTGGTCAATTATGTGTATGGCCTCGGTGGCCGCGATATCAATGCGACCCAGATCGAGGGCGTCTTCGATCAGTTGGTCGAAGCCAAGAAGAGCGGCCAGGCCGACAACGTGTATCGGTATATCGGGCTGAGGGAATAGCATAGGACCTATAGGCCCTATAAGTCCTATATAAGGAGAACGCAATGGCGATCAATTTGAAGGAAATGTCGAAGAACCCCGAACTGCTGGTGGGCGGGCATCGCTCCTGCGCCGGCTGTTCCGCCCCGCCGATTTTGCGGCAGGTGCTGCACGTCGCCGGGCCGGACACGGTCGTTGGCTTTGCCACCGGCTGCATGGAAGTGTCCACCACCATCTATCCCTATACCGCGTGGAAGGTGCCGTACATCCACTGCGCCTTCGAGAACTCGGCGGCGACCGTCAGCGGTGCCGAGGCGGCCTATGTCGCCCTCAAGCGCAAGGGCAAAATCCCCGCTGATAAGAAGATCAACTTCATCGCCTTCGGCGGCGACGGCGGTACCTATGACATCGGCTTCCAGTCGCTCTCCGGGGCGATGGAACGCGGCCACAACATGCTCTACATCTGCTACGACAACAACGCCTACATGAACACCGGCATTCAGCGCTCCAGCGCGACGCCGCGCGGGGCATCGACCAACCCCAGCCCCGCCGGCAAGGTGGTGCTCGGCAAGCAGCAGGACCGCAAGGACCTGACCGCGTGCATGGTTGCCCATAAAATCCCCTACGTTGCCCAAGCCTCGGTCTCCAACCACATGGACTTCATGAAAAAGGTGGAGAAGGCTTTGGCAGTGGACGGCCCGGCGTTCATCAACATTCTGGCCACCTGCCACCGCGGCTGGCGCAACAAGCCGGAAGACTCGATCAAGGTCGCCGACGCGGCGGTCAAGTCGAACTATTGGCCGTTGTACGAGGTCGAAAACGGCGCTTACAAGATCAACTTCAAGCCCAAGGAAGCTCTGCCGGTGGCCGAGTGGTTCAAGGTGCAGGGGCGCTTCAGCCATCTGCTCAAGAACGACCCCGAAGGCGTGGTGCAGTGGCATCAGGAGCAGGTGGACAAGAACTGGAAGCACCTGCTGAATCTCGAAGCGATGACCAATCCGGACGCGAAGTAGGCCGACGGGTCAGGATTTGCCGATCGGCCCACAAGCCGGTCGGCTTGCCCAGACGTACACCAGACGTTATTTTGGGCAATAAAAGGGCGGCAGCTCACCAAAGCTGCCGCCCGTTTTTTTGTTTATGGGGCTGTTATTCAGCGAGGCCCAGACGCTCGAATTGCTCCGGCGGAGCGTCGTTCTTCTTCATCTCACGAATCAGATGCTCGACCATCCTCTGCTCAACGGCCGGATCGTTCAGCGGCTGTTGTTGTTTCGGATCGTTCTCGATGTCGAACAGCAGCGTGCCGAAATTATGAGCGCTGATCCACTTCTGGGGGTCCGCTTCGATCCGCATCAGCGGGCATTCCTTGGTGAAGCTGAACGGCTCGGACATCGTGGCGGTGCGCATCTCTTCGACGTCGAAAGTATGCCGCATGTGGGTGGGCATGTGGGTGTAGTTATACAGCGGGCGATTGTCCGGCGTGGCCGGGGCGCGCATATAGGTATAACGCCCGTCGGTCACGTTGACATGGCCGCCGTGAACCCCGTACAGCCCGGCCTCGCGCACCGGGGTGTCGTGGGCGATGGTCTCGGCGAGCGGGACGCCCTGCATGTCCGCCGGAAGGGCCACGCCGAAATAGTCGAGCAGCGTCGCGGGCAGGTCGATGGTCTGTACCAGACTCTTGCGTCGCTCGTGCTTCGCCCCGCAGCGCGGGTCCCAGATGAACAGCGGCGTGTGCGCGATCTCGTCGTAGAAGGGCATCCGGCACTTGCCCCACCAGTCGTGCTCGCCCAGCAGGAACCCGTGGTCGGTGTTGACGATCAGCATGGTGTCGTCCCACAGGCCGTATTGATCCATCGCATCCAGTACCTTGCCCAGGTACTTGTCGCACATGCTGATCAACGCCGCGTTGCATTTGCGCAGGTGTTCGGCGATGGCGTTCTGGCCCCGGTCGCCCGGTTCGTAGCTCGGCCAGTCCCGGTCGCACTTCGAGAAGTCGAAATCATAGAGGGCCTTGAATTCGGGGTTGGTGAAGTATGGTTCGTGCGGGTCGAAGGTTTCGAGGTGTAGGAACCAGTTGTCCTGATCGTGATTCCAATCGAGGAATCGCAGGCCCGCCGCGAAGGTCTTGGGCTGTGGCTGGGCCTCTTCCTCTTGCATGTGCTGTCGATTCACCCAGTCATGCCGGCCGTATCCTTCCTGACGCCAGGAGTTGGGTCTGGGGATGGTCGGCGTGCGCAGATCGCCGAGCCAGAGGTCGCCCTCCTGGCCGCGGAAAAACTCGGAAGAGCTGTAACGGGTGTGATAGGTGCAGCCGCCCTCTTCCCAGTAGTGATAGTGGTCGGTGGCCAGATGGGTGTAGATGCCGTTTTCTTTGAGAAGCTCGGGCATCGAGTCGTCGAACGGCTCGATCGGCCCCCAGCTCCGATGCAGAAAGTTGTAGCGCCCGGTGTGCAGCTCACGCCGAGCGGGCATGCAGGGCATCGAGCCGACAAAAGAGTTGTCGAAGGTGACCGTCCGCTCCGCCAGCCGCTGAAAGTTCGGGGTGTGAACCCAGTCGCATCCATACGGCGAGAGCATGTGCCGGTTCAACGAATCAAACATCACCATCACGGCTTTCATTGAAGACCCTCACAAGAGCTGGGTAGCTGATAATACAGGGTGATTATAACGGCGGATGGAAGCGCTTCAAGCCCTCTTGGTGCATTCATTGCTTCGGGCTGATATGCCCCCAGATCATTTTCGCCATGGCTTCCTGCCCCTTTTGCGAGAGATGCAACCCGTCCTCCGCATAGGAAAGCACTTGGGCAAAATAGTTCTTGGGAATGCGTTCGGCCTTGAAGAATTTGCCGAGTTCGCGTTGCGCCATACCATAATGGTTCTGAAAGGGCAGCAAGGGCAGTTCAAGGAAATAGACGTCGTTCTTCGGTCTGGAAACGGTATGCAGCA
>CAZBCO010000286.1:0-4392 GCA_964490295.1 uncultured Planctomycetota bacterium | reverse complement strand
CAAAAATCCTTATCCGGTGGCGGCGCCGTGCTCTTTGAGCAGGTCGATCATGTCCTGGTAGCCCTCGGCAGAGGCTCGGACCAGGGGCGTGATGCCGTGGTCGGTGGCGACGTTGACATCGGCCCCGGAACGGAGCAGGGCCTCGGCGACCTCTTTGCAGTCCCAGGAAGCGGCCAGATGCAGCGGCGTTTCGCCGCCATAGTCGGCGGCATTCACGTTGGCTCCGTGGGCCAGCAGCCATTCGACCACCGCGAGATGGTCGGCCCGTGCGGCCATGTGCAACGGGGCGTATCCGGCCTCGTCCTTGACGTTGACATCCGCACCCTCGGCCAGCAACTGCTTGACCAATTCGAGGTTACCCTTGGCCGCGGCCTCGTGCAGGGTGGTTTCACTTCCTCCGCCTTGCTCGATCATGCCCACCTCCTTGTTGGCGGGGGGGAGGCCCCGCCCGATTATGGCCGGAGTTCGTCTACGATGCCGAAAAAAACAGCGTTCAGATTAGGATGTGCTCTCTAACCACCAAGATACCACCTGATTACGGCAAAGTCAACCGATGGGGGCTTGATATGAGGGCGTAACGGGAACCGTCCGGCGATCTTGCCGTCCGTCGCGGGTGTTGGGAGCCGCCAAAATCGGATTTTGCGCTTGACGTGTGACGGGAGAACAGCGACGATTGAGGTAGCGGGATGGAACCGTATTCGTATCGGGCGGGGTTGCGATGATGATCGAGTCTTCGGGCGATAGCTTGCCTCCGATCAGTGGGCCGGACTACACCCGCGGCGGGTCGCCGGAACCGAAGCCGGAGATCGAGGGCTACGAGGTCGGCGAGCGGCTGGGCGCGGGCGGGATGGGGTCGGTCTGGCGCGCGGTGCAACGTAGCACGCACCGCACCGTGGCGCTGAAGGTGCTGGGGGCCGGGGCGTTCGGTTCGCGCAATGCCCAGGCCCGGTTCGAGCGCGAGGTGGAGCTGACCGCGCGGCTGCAACATCCGAACATCGCCAGCCTCTACGCCAGCGGGCTGGACCACGGGCTGTATTATTACGCGATGGAGCTGATCGAGGGCGAGCCGCTGGCGGCTTATGTCGGGCGGCACCGGCTGGGCCGGCGTGCGATTCTGCGGCTGATGCAGAAGGTCTGCGAGGCGGTGCAGCACGCCCACCAGCGCGGGGTGATTCACCGCGACCTCAAGCCATCCAACATCCTGGTGGACCAGGCGGGCGAGCCGCACGTGCTGGACTTCGGCCTGGCCAAGTTGTTCGAGGCCGAGGGGCCGGCGCTGTCGATGGACGGCGAGGTGACCGGCACGCCCGCGTACATGGCCCCGGAGCAGGCCGCGGGGCGGGTCCACGAGGTGGACACCCGCAGCGACGTCTACAGCCTGGGCGTGATCCTCTATCGCCTGCTCACCGGGCGGCCGCCGCACGAGCTGTCCGGCACGCGCTACGAGCTGCTGCGGCGCATCGCCGAGGAGCATGTCCGCCGCCCGCGCGACCTGTGCCCGGAGATCGACGCGGACCTGGAGGCGCTGCTGCTGAAGGCGCTGGCCGAGGACCCGGACGAGCGTTATGCCGCCGCCGGGGCGATGGCTGCGGACATCGATAACTATCTGCGGAGCGAGCCGCTGGCCGCGCGGAAGCCGACGCTGTGGTACTTTATGGCTCGGCGGCTGCGCAAGTATCGGCTGGCGGTGGCGGCCGTGGCGGTGGCGCTGGCCGCGCTGGGCGCCGTGGCGGGCTGGGCCTATGCCAACATCGCCCACGAGCGCAACCTGGCCCAAGCCGCCCTCGCCCGCGAACGCCTCGCGCGGCTTGAGCTCCAGGGGAAAATCTATCAGGAGCAACAACACTACGACGAGGCGGAAAAGGCGTTTCGCCAGGTGTTGGCCGCTCGCCGGGAGCAATTGGGCGAGGCTCACCCGCAGACGCTCGAAGCCCTGAGCCAGGTGGCCGGCGTGCTCCAGCGGCAACGCCGCTTCCCCGAAGCCGAAGCGCTGCACCGCCAGGTGCTGGCCGAACGCCGCCGGGTGCTGGGCGACACCCACGCCGACACCCTGGCAACGATGACCGACCTCGCCTACGTGCTCCGCTCCCAGGTCAAATACGACGATGCCGAACAGCTTTATCGACAGACGCTGGCCGGGATGCAGGGCGTGTTGGGCGAGAACCACCCGGCCCGCGCCCAACTGATGAGCAACCTCGCCCTGGTGTTGCAGATACGCGGGGAATACGCCGAGGCCGAGGGCCTCTATCGCCAGGTGCTGGACCTCAGCCGCCGGACCCAGGGCGACACCCACCCCCGGACGCTGATGGCCATGAACCGCCTGGCCGGCCTCTTGCAGCAACTGGGCCGCCCCAGCGAGGCCGAGGAGCTGCTCCGCGAAAATTATGACCTGATGCGCGGCACCTTCGGACCCGAACATCCCTTTACCTTGAGGATTATGGAGTCGCTCACCGACCTGCTGCGCAAAAACGGCAAAGAGGCGGAAGCGGAGCAGCTACGGCGACAGCGCGAGGGCATGCTCCACTCCGTCAATCCGCTGAACCCAACCCCCGGCTCGCCGGGCCGAAACGGAGATTGACCCGTGGGGCGATTTGAACGGACCGAGATGGGCGGCACCAACGAGGTGTTCGAGACCACGCACTGGACCGAAATCTTCGGGGCGCGCACCCTCAACGAGACCCAGCGACGCGCCCGGCTCGACCACCTGCTCGCCCGCTATTGGAAGCCGGTGTATTGCTATCTCCGACGCAAGGGCAAGGACAACGAGACGGCCAAAGACCTCACCCAGGGCTTCTTCCAGGATGTGGTGCTGGGCCGCGACCTGATCCAGCGGGCGGAAAGCTCCAAGGGCCGGTTCCGAACCTTCCTGTTGACCGCCCTCGACCACTACGTGGCCAGCGCCTATCGCGCGGGGATGGCCCGGAAGCGGCGGCCCGAAGACGGCCTGGTCTCGCTCGACCGCCTCGGCGCCCCGAACCTGCCGGAGCCGTCGCCCTCGGCCACGCCCGAAGAAGCCTTCCACCAGGCCTGGGCTTCGGCCCTGCTCGACGCCGTGCTGAGCGAGATCGAGGCGGAGTGCCACGCGACGGGCAAGGACAAACACTGGGCCGTGTTTCACGCCCGCGTGGTCGGGCCGATTATGGACAGCGCCGAGCCGGTGCCCCTGCCGGAGCTCTGCGCCCGCCACGGCATCGAGAGCGAGATGACCGCGTCCAATATGATTGTCACCGTCAAGCGCCATTTCCAGAACGTCCTGCGGCGGCACGTCCGGCAGTTTGTCGATTCCGAGGACGATATCGACCAGGAAATCAGCGAGCTGATCGGGCTGTTATCGAAATAATGTGTTGAGGCCTGCACGATGTATTCGACCTATGACTTGAACAAAGAGCAACTGGCGCGGCTGTTGGCGATGGGTCAGGTGGAGGGCCGCGGGCGCGACCCGGCGGCCTTCACCTCGGCCGGGCTGCTGGCCGATATGCTCGCCAGCCCCTTGTCGCTCGACCCCGGCGTGCCCGACTCCGTACCGTTTGTGCTCGGCCGGGTTTGTACCGAGCTGGTGCCCTACGCCGGCCGCCCCATCGGCGAGCTGTTGACCGAGCCGGGCCTCGACGCCCCGGCGCTGCGGGCATTGAAGGACTACGGGAAGATTCTGGTGCGGCGGTCGCGGACCGACGCCGAGCGGGCCGCCTCCACGGCGATCTACTACGCCGCCATTGCCGCCGCGATGATGCAGCACCACCAGATCATCACCGAGCACACCCCGGCGGCCCTCGCCGCCGCCTTCGCCAACCTCGCCGCCCGCGACTGGCTGCCCGAACGCCTCCGAAGCCTGATCCGGGAGGCCCAGGCCCGATGCCGCGACCGCCACGACACCACCACGTCATGATCCGGCAGGATGTTGGCATTCTGCGCGAGAGCAGGGGGGGCGGCGTTTTCGGCGGCCCAAGAATCGGATATGAAAGGCCATTGAGATGTGGAGAGCAGGAGACGAAGAATGTGAAACATGCTGACAAGTTGTTGGCGGTGGCTGTCTTTTCGTAACCTGCGGCCCGTTCGCCATTTCGCTCCGCCGTCGGGGTCTGGCCGCCGCTGAGGGCGGGTGGCGGGGCGAACGGCCATTGAAGCGAAAGGCCTCCGCTTTCGGCGGAGGCCTCTACCGGGGCGCCTGTTCCGTATCGCGGCACGAAATCACTCGGCGGTAACCGGTTCGCGTGTCTCGAAATACTTGTTCAACAGATCGTTGAACTCGGCTTGCAGCACCTTGCGCTGTTCCTCGGTCAAATCGTCGGTCGCCAGCCGGCGCTTCAGATGTAAGGTTCGCCGGAAATCCGTAGCCAACTGACGTGCCTCAGCGCCGCTGAGGTCGTCCTGTTGCAACACGCCGGTTAATTC